>DATDBV010000233.1:0-6714 GCA_036524715.1 Nakamurella sp.
GGATGTCGGCGGTGGTCACCTCCTTGCCATCGACGATGGAGAACTCGCCGCGGGTGAACTCGGCCGGCTCCAGGACCAGGTGGGTCGCGCCGGCGGCGGTGGGCGTCCGGGACACGGTGCGGAACGCGGTCGGCCGGGTGTTCTCGTCGAACAGCCGCTTGCCCGCGCCGACGACCACCGGGAACACCAGCAACCGGTAGATGTCGACCAGGCCGGCGTTGTGCAGGGTCTGCGCGAGCTGCCAACTACCGTGCACCTGCAGTTCCCGACCCGGCCGCGCCTTGAGCCGGCGCACCCGCTCGACCACGTCCTCCCGGATGACGTTCGTCGGTCCCCACGCGGCCTGCTCGTCGGTCAGGGTGGTGGACACCAGATACTTGGGATACGTGTTGAGCACCCTGGCGACCAGTTCGTCCGGGTTCGGGTAGGCGCTCCAGTAGGGCCGCATCATGTCGAAGGTGCTGCGGCCCAGCAGCACCGCGTCGGCCTGCGCGAACCACTCGCCGTCGACGATCCGGCCGAAGTCCTCGTCGATGTGGGGGACCAGCCAGCCGCCGCGGGTGAAGCCGCCGGTGGTGTCCTCCCCCGGACCGCCGGGGCCCTGCATGACGCCGTCGAGGCTGACGAAGATGTTCAGGCTGAGCTGCATGGTGGCTCCCTCTCGCTGATTCGTTCTCCCTGACACCATCACCACGAACGGGATCGGCCGCGGACGACAGCCCGGCCGAGATTGTCTTCAAGATTTTTCCCGGGCGGCGCTCCGACGTACCGTGGCGAGCGATGAGACGGACGGCTCCGGCGATGTTGCTGCTGGTCGCGGCCCTGATGGGGACGGCAGCATGCGGCTCGGCCGAGCCGACCACGCCCGCCTCCACGACCCCGACCAGCGTCGCCGCCTCGCCCCCGACGAGTTCTCGCGCGAACACCACGGTGTCCGCGCTGCCCGATGTGCGCCTGGCCGGGGTGAACGACCCGACCTGCCGCTCCGACACGAACCCGGTGGTGCTGCTGCCCGGCACGTTCTCCACGGTCGCCGGCAACTTCACGCCGCTGGCCGCCGCCCTGCTTGCCGACGGGCGTTGCGTCTTCGGCACCAACTACGAGCTGGTCGGCGTCGCCCCGGTCCGGGACTCGGCGACCACTGTTGCCGCCTTCGTCGACCGCGTGCTCGAAGTCACCGGCGCCGAGCAGGTCGACGCGGTCGCGTTCTCCCAGGGCGGGCTGGTGCTGCGCACCGCGCTGCGGCTGGACGGGCTGGCCCCGTCGGTGGACACGGCCGTGCTGATCGCCCCCACGTTCCACGGCACCACCTCCGACCTGCTGGACGGCGTGCCCGCGGCCGCCTGTCCGGCCTGCGCCGACCAGACCGCCGGCTCCGCACTGCTCACCGAACTCGCCGCAGGTGGGGACCTGGACGGCGACGTGCGGTACGCCGCCATCTCCAGCCGGGACGACACGGTCGTCACGCCGACAGACACCCAGTCCCCGGTCGGTCCGCCGGACCGGGTGCGGTCGCTGATCATCCAGGATCAGTGTCCAGCCGCCACGGTCGAGCACCTTGACCTGCCCGGCGATCCCGGCGTGATCGACTGGGTGGGGCAGGCCCTGGCCACCGACGGCCGCCCGGACCCGTCGGCCTACCGGTGCCGGTGACTGGTCCCCGGGTTTGTGACGGTCGCGATCCGGCTGGTAACGTGGACGGCCGTGTGTGCCCGACGGCGTCACACCGACGATCGACGATTGGTCGGTCACCCCCAACGACGAAACGAAGGCACTCCGGCGTGGCCAACATCAAGTCCCAGATCAAGCGCAACCGCACCAACGAGCTTGCGCGCCAGCGCAACAAGTCGGTCAAGTCTTCGCTGAAGACGGCCGTGCGCAAGGTGCGGACCGCCGCCGAGGCCGGCGACAAGACGACCGCCCAGGTCGAACTCCAGGCCGCCTGCCGCGGCCTCGACAAGGCCGCGTCCAAGGGCGTCATCCACGCCAATCAGGCCGCGAATCGCAAGTCGGCACTGACCGTCCTGGTCAACCAGATCTGACCCAGGTTTCTCCGGCGCCGGTGATCGAACGCGGTCACCGGCGTTGTCGTGCATCGGCGTCGTTGTGTCATTGGCGCCGTCGTGCTGTCACCAGTTCGATCACCGCCTTCTCCAGCGCGTACTCGAAATCCACCGCGACGCCCTTGACCGCGGCGTTTAGCTCGGCCACGATCGCCATCCCGCCAGCCAGGCCGTCGGCCGACCATCCGCGGGCCATCCCCCGCGCCCGGTCCACCTTCCACGGCGGCATCCCCAACTGCGATGCGATGGCGTAGGAATTGCCGCCCTTGGCACCGGTCACCTTGGCCACCGTGCGCACCCCGTCGGCCAGGGCGTCGGCGATCAGCACCGGCGCCACCCCGACGCCCAGCGCCCACCGCAGCGACTCGAGGGCACCGGCCAGATCCCCGGACATGGTGGCGTCGGAGACGGCGAACCCGCTGACCTCGGCCCGACCTCGGTGGTACCGGCGGACCGCCTTCTCGTCGACCGCACCCCCGGTGTCGGCCACCAGCTGATCGGCCGCGGACGCCAGTTCCCGCAGGTCCGACCCCACCGCCTCGACCAGCGCGGTGACGGCGGCCGGGTTGGTGGACCCGCCGGCCCGCCGGATCTCGGCCCGCACGAAGTCGATCCGCTCGTTCAGCTTGGTGATCTTGTTGCAGGTGACCACGGTCGCGCCGGCCTTGGTCAGGGCGTCGGCGATGGCCTTGTTCCGGGCACCGCCGGGGTGGTGGATCACCAGCCAGACGCCCTCCACCGGATCATTCGGGTAGGCGGCCAGAGCCGTCGCCAACTCACGGGACGCCTCATGCGCCCCGCGGATGACGACCATCCGGGGCTCGGCGACCAGGCTGGGCGCGACGAGGTCGGCGAACGCGCCGACCGTCAGACCCGCACCCGTGCCGTCCCGACGCTCCACCCCGGCGTCGACCCGCCGGGCGGCCGCCACGGCGCGGGCGATCGCCCGGTCGACGAGCAGGGGCTCGTCGCCGGTCACCAGGACCAGCGGCGTCAGGCCGGTTGATTGCGCCATGAGGCACATGGTGCCAGCGGGGTCGGACAGTCCCGGAGGTGGAGCGGCCGCGCGTTGTCCAATCGTCGGGCCGGCTCACCCCACCGGGGCAGCACATCGCCGGAATCGCCGATCAGCGGAGCCGTCGGCGCCGTGGCCGCGCGACCTGGTCAGCGCCTTTGCCCCGCGGTCTCTGAGCACCGTTTCCAGGTAGCCGCGATGCGCAACGCCATCGAGGCTATGGATGCGGCACGTGGATGTTTCCGCGGAAGTGGTGGCGGTGGTCTCCGGGCGTGGTGTTCAGACGTCGTCGGAAGGTTCGGTGCATGGTTTCGGGGGTGCCGAAGCCGCAGGTTCTGGCGATCTGCTCAATAGTCCGGTTCGTGGTCTCGAGCAGGCGGCAGGCGGACTCCAGCCGGACGGCCTCAACGTGATCTGCCGCGGTAGCGCCGACCTCGGACTTGAACACTCGGGTGAACTGACGTTCGGAGAGGTTGATGTGGCGGGCGAGTGCGGCCACGGAGAGGTCATCGGTGAGGTGATCCCGTAGCCACGACAGCAGGTCGCGCACCGGCTCCGTGTTGGCTGCCTGGCCCGCCAGAAGTGCAGAGAACTGGGCCTGCCCGCCGGAACGCTGGAGGTAGACAACAAGCTGGCGGGCGACTGTCGCCGCGGCGGCGCGTCCGTGGTCGTCGGCGACCAGTGCCAGGGCGAGGTCGATGCCGGCGGTGACCCCGGCGGAGGTCCACACGTTGCCGTCGCGGACGTAGATGGCGTCAGCGTCGACGGTGATATCGGCGAAGCGGTTGTCGAGTAGATCGCACTCTGCCCAGTGTGTGGTTGCCCGCCGACCATCGAGCAGTCCGGCCGCGGCGAGCACGAATGCCCCCGAGCACACAGAGGTGACCCGGCGTGCATCCGCGGCGAGCCGTCGCACGTGATGCAGAAGCTCCTCGTCGCTGGTCGCGGCGTCCATGTCCGCCCCGCCGGCCACCATGATCGTGTCAACCGGGCCGGAGATCTCACCGATCGGTGCCGATGCAAAATCGAGGCCGCAGCTGGCGATGACCCGACCGCCGCGAGACGTGACCACGTCGGTCGCGTACCGCACCGATGGGAGGAATCGGGAGGCGCTGGAGAAGACTTCGAGCGGCCCGGTGACGTCCAGGATCTGAGCGGTGTCAAAGGTCGCGATGACGACGCGACGCTCCCTCATCGAAGTTCCATGATTCACGGTAGGCCTGCTGAGCCGATCCCATGGCCGACATCGTCAACCTTTCGTCCTTGTGGGTGAACCGGATGGGCCACAGGCTGAAGTCATGAAGGTCGCCTGTGGGCACTCCCCGTCTCACCGCCTTGAACGTGGGCGGCACGCTCCGTTCGCCTGTCGGGGTCCCGGAACGCATCCGGTGTTTTGAGCTGTCGAGCGCCCACGCTGGTCAGGCGTCGCCGTCGTAACCCCCTGCCGCCTACCGGCCATCCGTGCAGATGCGGTCGTTCCTTGAATGCGGCCCCTGGGCCGTGCCGGCATGCAGTGCAAGCCTCCACAGGATCGCGATGCAGCCTCCCCGGTGAGGATGCCGCGATTGCGGGGGCCGAGACCTACCGCACAGACCCAATGCCCTGCTCGCCCAATGCCCCGCTCGCGCAACCTGAGGAGCATCCAGTGACCCACGCCCTTCCCCACCCCCTCACCGTCGGCGAGGAGGCTCTACCTCCGTCGGCAACCCGACGGCGCGGAGGCAGGCGCAGGTGGGTGCTGACCGTCCTCGCGGTGATCGTGTTCGTTGCTGCAGTGCTCATTCTCGGAATGGACGGTCTGATCCCGTTCGGCCTGCTGCTCGCCTTCAGCGTCGATTCCGACGATGAGGAAGCCGGCCCGTCGGTCGTCCTCACCCCGCGCAATCTCGGGCTGGCCGCGGCCATGGTGGCGACCTTCGCTTGTTTCTGGCTGTGGCAGCTGGATCTGACCGCGGCGACCCTCGTGGTGATCGGCGGAGCGCTGATCGCCATGCCGCTCGCGCTTGAAGAGTCCGGCGGCGGCGCGGCGCGTGGCGGCACCGTCGCGGTCACGAAGCGCAGCCTCATCCTGGGCCTCTGGGGGCTGGTGGTCTTCGCCTACCTGTACTCGAACGGGCAGAGTTTCATGGCGCTGGCAGCGGTGTGCGTCGTCCTGCCCCTGGCGTTGGCGGCGTCGCGGGTATGGCGCGCCCGCCGGGGGCAGGTCGAGTTCGGGCTGCTCCGCCATCCGCTCCGCCGGGACATGCGGGCGCACCTGCTGCAGGTCCTCAACATCTGGTTGTGCTGCCTGCTGATCGGTGGACTCCTGGCCGCCGGTGGCGCGCACTATGCACGGATCGGGTTTTCCCTCACCGTCGTCCAGTTCAACGTCGTGATCGCGGCGTTCGCCGCCGGGCTGATCCTGCTCGCGGCGTTGGCGATCGTCCCTCGCCGGCGCGTCTACATCGCCATTAACGTGGTCGTGGCGCTGCTGTCGGGCTTCCTCGCTGTCCAGCTCGTTCAGGTATCCGTGCCGGCCACCGACGCGGTCGTGCTCGACTCACCCCTGACCGGCGAGTGGTTCGTGTTGAACGGTGGCCGCAGCGTCCTGCTCAACGGTCACTCTCCGAACGAGAGCAACGCCATCGATTTCCAGCGCCTTGGCGCGAACGGGCGAACGCACACCGGAGGAAGTCACGCCCCCCTTGCCGACTACGCAGGCTTTGGGTTGCCAGTGCTGGCGCCGGCCGACGGCCTGATCGTCGAAGTGACGGACGGCTACGCCGACAATCCGCCCGGTACGAACGGCGACCACGCCAACCATCTCGTGGTGGACATCGGTGGCGGCCGTTACGTGGCGATGGCCCACCTCAAGCAGGGCAGCGTCACGGTTGAGGAGGGAGAAATCGTGCGACGTGGACAACCGCTCGCCGCGGTCGGCAACAATGGTCACTCGAACGAACCGCACCTGCACATGCAGGTCCAGGACTCCGCGGCCGGCTCGGACGCCGATCGCACCTACCCCGTGGTGTTCCGCAACGTCCACATCACCAGGGCCGGTGCGTGGCCATTGGGCGACAGTGGCGAGCTTCGTACCGGTGACCTTGTCAGGGCACTCGGCCAGTGACGACGACAGCGTCGACCGTCGTCCTGCCGTGGTTTCGCAGTGGGCAGCGAGCTTGCTTGCCGGCCGTGCAATGCGCTCCTCGGCCGCCGCGTCCGGGTGGCCGAGCTCGCGAGGCGATCCGGAAAGGCGGCGGCGTGAGCGAGGCTTGCCGAGCGAACCATCGATACAGTCGCCGGCGCCGCGTCCGGGTGGCCGAGCTCGCGAGGCGATCCGGAAAGGCGGCGGCATCAGCACCACAGTGCCCTCGCTGTCGGTCACCAGTCATCGCCACCCACCGGCGTCACCGGGGCGGGGACTCCGCAGTGCCCGACGCGCACTCCCTGCCGTCTGGGCATTGAACTGATGCTCGGGGCCGGCCGGGCCCATGCGTTACGATGGCCGGACAACTAAAGAACCCACTCATCCAGAGGGGCAGAGGGACACGGCCCGATGAAGCCCCGGCAACCACTGTCGATGATCATTTCTCGTGACCGTTCGCGGACTGCGCGGTTTCTCGGGGGCCGATCGACAGCAGGTGCCACTTCCGTCCC
>DATDBV010000234.1:0-4205 GCA_036524715.1 Nakamurella sp.
AACTGCCCGCGGTGCTCCGGGTTCCGCTGAGCCAGCCGGTGTTCGTGCTGGGTCTGCTGTTCGTGCTGGTGGTCTACTTCGCGCCGGGCGGGCTGACCGCCGTCGGCGGCCGGGTGAAGCGGTGGGTGGCCGGGCGGCGGAGTTGAGATTCGGGTCCGCACGCAAGAAATGGCTGGCCTGCCCGCGACCACCGTGGCCGTCTTGCCCAGATCCACAAGAGCAGCTTTCTTGAACTGCTGGTGTGGATGTCGGCGCGGGCACGGTGACTTCACCCGCAGTTCCGGCAGTCAAGGGACACTCACCGATGTCGGCCCCCCTTCGAGTTCGACCGATCCGAACACGAGGTCGCTCTGGCCGAGTTCCGCGCCGGGCGGGCGGCCGGTGCGGCGCAGCGGGCGGCTGTTGAACGACACGCAGGCTGAACTGGAGCGACCGCCGTGGACACGGTCGCGCTTCAAGCTCTTCGGCCGCCGGCGGCGCTGAACCTCAGCCGGCGCGGGGCCGCCCGGGCCATTGCATGTCGAGCTCGATGATCGGCATCCAGCCACCGGAGCGCGGTGGTCGGGGTGCCCGGCTCGAATACCGCTGCCCGGTCGGTGTGGTCGTGACGATCGTGCCGTCGCGGACGATGGTCGACCAGCCGGCCAGATCCTTGGTCAGGTTGCACCGGGCGCAGCGGCCGTTACCGTTGCGCAGGACGGTGGCACCACCCTTGGCGACCGCGAGCGCGTGATCGGCGTGCCGGATCGGGGCCCCGCAATAGGGCGTGCGGCAGATCTGGTCCCGGGCGGTCAGAAACGCCCTGGCCACCTCGGGGAAATCACGCTTGCGGGCGCCGGCCAGCTCGCCGGTCGCGGCGTCGGTGTAGAGACGGCGGACCCACACCTGGGTCTTGTTGTCGGCCGTGACCAGGTCCCGGGCCACCGGGGCGGGGATCGGCCGTAGCCGACGACCTGGGCCGGCTCGTCGTCGGCGTCGGCCAGGGTGCGGTCGGTCATCACCAGCTGCACCTGCACACCGGGCACCGCCGGTTCACCCGCCGCCGGGGTCAGGATTCGGGCGACGCCGGTCGACCCGAGCATGCGAGGGGCGCCAAATCAACACTGCGTCGGCCATGATCTGCCCCCTGCAGCGGTGCTCGTCGGGGTGCACCGCGCCGGCCATCGCCGCGCGGTGCAGCGCCCCGTCGGCCGCGACGCCCTCCTTCATCTCATCGGCAGCAGCGCCGTCAGGTACGTCATGCAGTCCGGCGCGGGCCGGATCGTCACCCGCCGATCCGCAGCGGCCTTGGCCGCCCGGGCCGCCGCACCCTGCGCGTCCAGCCGCTGCGCCAGGCCCGGACCTCCCGTTCGGTGCGCGCATCGCCCCAGGCGTGCAGCCGGTCGGCGATCGCGGCGTCGATCTGCGCGCGTTGTTCCGGGCTCAGGTGCGCGGTCTCCCGGGCGATGATGGTGCACCGCCACTCGCTGGTCTCACCCCGCCCGAGGGGCGTCCAGCACGCCCGGCATCTCGCGCACCAGGGTCGCGGCCAGGCCGACGTGCCGGGTCACCCTGGTGCGGGCTGTCCCTGCGGGCCAGGGCGACCTGCGCCGTGATCGACCGGCTCGCATCCTGACTCCTGGCTCCGGCCTTGATCAGCTTCTCCCGCTGCGACACGGCGAACGAGTCGGTCAGGCGGGCCTGGGCGGCGGCCGCCGACTTGATCCGCTCCAGCCGGGTCAGCGACTCGATCCGCTCACCGTCGGTCGCGGCGGCGCTGACGGCAGCCAGGTCCGCGACGATCGCGGCGTACCGTTCGGCTGTCGACATACGTTCGATCATAGGTCATGTCGCCCGCCTGGACAACAGTTGAACGGCATGTGAATCGGTTCTTTTCGAACATTCAGACACCAAGTCCCCCGTCAACGGCCGCGGTCCGGGTGACAGCGATCGGCCTCAGGTGGCCCTTTGTAGCAGGTGGCGAGCGCGGCGGCCCGGTCGCGCAGAGTGGTGCGCAACTGCTGCGGGGCCAGTGCTTCCGCGTTCGTGGCCAGCTGCCACAGCGCCCATTCGGCGTGTCTCGAATCCTGGAATGTCACCTTCAGCCGCAGCCAGCCGTCTGCGTCGGCCTCTTCGGCGAGGATGGCCAGCGCGGTGCCCACCAGGTCCTCCCGCCGCGCAGGGTTCACCCGTACCAGCACGGTGACTTGGTCGCCGCCGGTCCGGAACTGGACGCTTCGTTCCTGCCAGGCACGACCCAGATCGACCCGGTCTGGTCGCCGTGCGGGTTCGGGGAGTTCCTCGGCGGCCAAGATCCGGGACAGCCGGTAGGTGCGGTCCGCGCCCGATCTCGTGGCCAGCAAGTAGCCCTGGTCGCGTACGGTCACCAGGCCGATCGGGTCCACCGTGCGCCACTTCGGGGTCTGGTCCACAGCCGCGTAGTGGATGCGCAGCTTGTGTCCGGCGAACACCGCGCGCCGGACCTGCATCATTGTCGTGTCTGGCAGCTCCTCGGTGACCGGGCGACGCGAGAGGAGGTCGGCCTCCGGGTCGATGAGCAGCCGCTCGGCCACGCCGGCCGCAGTGTCCCGAAAGCTTTCAGGTAGCGCGTCAACCACCTTGAGCATGGCCGAAGCGAGCGCCGAGCCAAGGCCGAATGCCTGCGCGCCGCGCCGCGATCCGGCAACCAGCAGGGCAAGGGCCTCGTCGTGACTCAGTCCGGTGAGCTCGGTCCGGAGACCGGGCAACAATGCGAACCCGCCGTGCCGGCCGCGTTCGGCGTAGACCGGGATTCCGGCTGCGGACAGCGCCTCGATGTCGCGCAGCACGGTGCGGGTGGATACCTCCAGCTTGCCGGCCAGCGTGGTCGCGGACAGCTGACCGTGCTGGCGCAGCAGCAGAACCAGCGATACCAAACGGTCTGCGCGCATACGAGATTTTCCCAGAAATACCCGACAGAGGATGTCGCGATTTGTTGGGGAGGCTTGTCGACACGGCACCAAAGATGGTGGCTACCGAGCCGTTGGACGTACGTACCGATGAATCGAATGGAGCCGATGTGGCAATGGAGCGAACGGCGGTCAACCCGTGGGTGTGGTCGGTGGAGATGGGGTACAACCAGGGTGAGATCGTCTCCGGGCACACCCGGTGCCTGTACTGCGCCGGGCAGACCGCGATGGGCGGCGACGGCAAGCCCCGGCATGCGGGTGACATGGCGGCGCAGTTGGCGCTGAGCCTCGACAATCTGGAGGCCGTTCTCGGCGAGGCCGGCATGGCCCTGGGAGATCTCGTCCGACTCAACGTCTACACCACCGACGTCGATCTACTTTTCCAGCACTACGGCGTGCTGGCGTCGCGGCTGGGCGTCGCCGGGGTGGCACCGACCACCACGATGCTCGGGGTGACACGGCTGGCGATCCCGGTACTGATGGTCGAGCTGGAGGGGACCGCCGTCGCGTGACGCGACCTCGCCGCCGGCCCGGAAGGTGACTTGCGGTGCGCAGAATGGTGACCATCGGCGTCTACGGCTTCACGGCCGGAACCTTCCTGGACAGGCTCACCGACGGGGGCGTGGGGTTGCTGCTCGACCTCCGCCAGCGCCGCGGCGTTCGCGGCCCCGACTACTCCTGGGCGAACTCGGCACGGCTCCAGCGCGCGCTCCGTGCGGCGGACTTCGGCTACCGGCACCTGAAGGAGCTGGCGCCGACGACCGAGCTGCGCCAGGTCCAATACCGCGAGGACGACCGCCAGGGCGTGGGCAAGCGCAACCGCATCGTGCTCGCGCCCGAGTACGCCGAGCGCTACACCCGTGAAATCCTCGAGCCGTTCGACCTCGGCGCCCTCGTCGCGGAGCTCCCGGACGACTCGGCGACCGCCCTCCTCTGCGTCGAGCGCGATCCGGAGGCGTGCCACCGCTCGCTCGTCGCCGAGCGCCTGCGCGCCGCGCACGGCCTGCCGGTCACGGACCTCCGCCCGGGTTGAGCCACGCCCTCGTCAGCGTCGCACAGATGCTTTCGCCAATGGTCGACACTCACCAACGCGGGACACAGGCGTAACCGCACGTCGATGCGGGCCATCAGGACGGTAGGAGCTTGCGCAGCTGCAACGCGAGCTGGATCTGCAGCGCCCGGTCGGGACCGGACCAGTCCTCGCCGAGCAGCGTCGCCACCCGGGACAGCCGCTGCCCCACCGTGTTCGGGTGCAGATGCAGAACGGCGGCCGTCCGG
>DATDBV010000235.1:0-5903 GCA_036524715.1 Nakamurella sp.
CAGCAATACGACCAGATGGTCAAGTACGCCACCGCACTGCGGCACGGTGGGTTTGTCGACAATCGCCCTCGGCCTACTGAACCAACCGGCCGGCCAGCAGCATCAGGAATCGCAACTCACGTTCGCCGCCCTCGCTGTGGCGATCATCACAATTTTCCGCTCGCTGACCTATGTCGCCATCAGATCGCTCCGCCGGCACGGGATCGCCCACCGGACAGTCGTTGTCGGCGCAGGTCTGATCGGTCAGTCGGTCGGTCGCACGTTGCGGGAACATCCGGAGTACGGATTGGCTCCGCTGGGGTTCGTGGACTCGGACCCGCTGAGCCGACTGGGGGACTACGAGTTCCCCATCCTCGGTCACACCGACGAACTGCCGAAGGTCTTGCAGTTGACTGGCGTTCGCACGGTGATCATCGCCTTTTCGGCCGCGCCGGAGGAGCAGATGATCGACGTCATCCGGCAGTGCGATCGGATGAATTGCGAGATCTTCGTCCTGCCGAGACTTTTCGAAGTGCATCACGTGAGCACCGACATGGATTACATCTGGGGCGTCCCGCTCACCCGTCTGCGGCGTGGTGCCTACAGAGCCGTGAACTGGCGGGTCAAAAGATTGATCGACATCGTCGCGTCCGGACTCGCGGTGGTCCTGCTGGCCCCGCTGATGGCTTTGATCGCCCTGGCGGTGCGCCTCGAGGGGGGTCCCGGTGTGCTGTTCAAGCAGGTCCGGGTAGGTGTGGACGGACGAAGGATCCAGCTGCTCAAGTTCCGTTCGCTGCGGCCGGTCGACGAGAACGAGTCGGCCACCAACTGGAACATCTCGCATGACGATCGCCTTGGCCCGGTCGGGCGGATCCTGCGCAAGTCCTCGCTGGACGAACTCCCCCAATTGATCAATATCCTGCGCGGGGACATGAGTATCGTCGGACCGCGACCGGAACGTCCCCATTTCGTTGACCAGTTCCGGGAGGATTACCCGCGGTACTGGGCCCGCCACCGGGTGCCTTGCGGGCTTACCGGGTGGGCGCAGATCCACGGGTTGCGGGGCGATACCTCGATCGCCGACCGTGCCCGGTTCGACAACTACTACGTCGAAAACTGGTCGCTCTGGCTCGACATCAAGATCATCATCCGGACCGTGGGGGCGGTGTTCAGCCGGGCCGGATCCTGACTTCCCCGGTCGACCCCCGGTCACGGAGGGTCAGGTCGCGGACAGCTCGTCCAGCGTGTGCGCCAGGTCCGCCGGGTACGGGCTGGTGAACTCCACCCACCGCCCGTCGTCGGGATGGGCGAAGCCCAGGGTCCGGGCGTGCAGCCACTGCCGGTGCAGGCCCAGCCGATCGGCCAGGGTCGGGTCGGCGCCGTATGTCCGGTCGCCCACGCACGGGTGCCGGACCGCGGCGAAGTGTACCCGGATCTGATGGGTGCGCCCGGTCTCCAGGTGCACCTGCAGCAGACTGGCCGCCCGGAACGCCTCCAGCGTCTCGTAGTGCGTGACGCTCTCCTTGCCGCCGGCCACCACCGCGAACTTCCAGTCCGACGAGGGGTGCCGGCCGATGGGGGCGTCGATGGTGCCGGCGCTCGGGTCCGGGTGACCCTGGACCAGTGCGTGGTAGATCTTCTCGACCGTGCGGTCCTTGAACGCGGCCTTGAGTGCCGTGTAGGTACGTTCGGACAGCGCGACCACCATCACCCCGGTGGTGCCGACGTCAAGGCGGTGCACGATGCCCTGCCGCTCGGCCGCCCCGGACGTCGACACCCCGATGCCCAGTCCGGCCAGCGCGCCCAGCACGGTCGGCCCGGTCCATCCCGGGCTGGGGTGCGCGGCCACGCCGACCGGCTTGTCGACCACCACGATGTCGGCATCCCGGTACAGCACGGTCAGGCCGTCGACGGTCTGCGGCACCACCGCGGGCGGCCGGTCCGGCTCGGGCAGGGTGATCTCCAGCCAGCTGTCGACCGCCATCCGGCTCGATCGGGCCACCGCCACACCGTCGACCAGCACGTCACCGGCGTCGATCATGTCCGCAACGGTGGTCCGGCTCATCCCGAGCAGCCGCGACACCCCGGCGTCCAACCGCATGCCGGCCAACCCGTCCGGCACGGGCAGCCGCCGGACGTCAGGCACTGTCGGCCTTGCGCGAATTGGTCCTGGTGCCGTCGAAGTCGATGCCCAGCAGGGCGGTGACGACCAGGCTGATACCGCCGATGGTGATGGCCGAGTCGGCGACGTTGAACACCGGGAAGTACTCGGCGTTCGGGCCGAACACGGAGACGAAGTCGACGACGTGGCCCTGCAGGAAACCCGGTGCGCGGAAGATCCGGTCGATCAGGTTGCCGATCGCCCCGCCCAGCACGAGCCCGAGCGAGACCGCCCATGGCGTGGACCTCAGCCGCGGCGCCATCCGGATGATGACGATGACCACCCCGATGGCGATCAGCGCCAGCACCCAGGTCATTCCGGTGGCCATGGAGAACGCGGCACCCGGGTTGCGGATCAGGGACAGGTAGACCAGACCGCCGAGCAGCCGCACCGGCTCGTTCGGTTGAACGGTGGCGACCACCACGACCTTGCTGATCACATCGAGGACGACGACCGACACCGCGATCGAGGCGAGCAGGCCGACCTTGCGGGGTCTCACCGGCTCGGTGGCGGGTGCGGTTTCCTCCTCGGTCTCGGGCGCGGCGTCGTCGGGCTGATCGGTCACCGAGCCATTGTCCCAGAGCCGGCCCCTCAGTCGGACCGTTCGCCCCGCTCACCGAACCAGCCGGCCAGCGCGCCGCCCCGGCCGACCGCCCGCAGCCGACGCTCGGTGGCCGCCCGGACCCGCTCGGGGGCGACGACCAGCAACTGGTCACCCGACTGCAGACGGATGTTCGGGTTCAGGTGCACCGGCTCCCCGTCCCGCATCAGCAGCGAGATGGTGGCCGGCACCGGCAGGCGCAGCTGCGCGATGTACACACCGTGCATCCTCGACTTCTCCGGGATGGTCACCTGGAGCACGTGCGCATTCATCTCGTCCAGGGGCGCGGCCTCCAGCTGGATCTCGAACGCCTGGCCGGACTGGACCACACCGAGCTTGCGGGCGACCCAGGGCAAAGTGGTCCCCTGCAACAGGGTGTAGGTGACGACCACCACGACGATGACGTCCAGCAACAGGCTCGAGTGCTCGACGCCGTTCATCAGCGGGATCATCGCCAGCACGATGGGAACCGCGCCGCGCAGTCCGGACCAGGACAGGAACACCTGCTCCCGCCAGGGCAGCCGGAACGGCAGAGCGGCGGCCACCACCGAGACCGGCCGGGCGACCAGCAGCACGATCAGTCCGATGAGCAGGCCCGGGACCAGCGCCGCCGGCAGCCCGGTCGGATCCACGTACAGGCCGAGCATGACGAACAGGCCGATCTGGGCGAGCCAGCCCAGGCCCTCGGCGAAGGACAGGGTGGCCGACCGGTGCGGCACCCGGGAATTGCCCAGGACCACCGCCGCCACGTAGCAGGCCAGGAAGCCGGAGGCGTGGATGAACACGCCGACCGCATAGGCGCCACCGATCAGCGCGATGGTGGCCAGCGGGTAGAGGCCGGCCGCGGGCAGCGCCTCCCGGCGCATCAGCCAGGCCCCGCCGAAGCCGGTCGCCGCCCCGATCAGCGCGCCGACGACCAGCTCGTAGACCACCAGCAGCGGGTCCAGCCAGGTGATCTCGGAACTGCCGGCCAGCAGCACAACGGCGATCACCACGGGCGCGTCGTTGAGGCCGGACTCCAGTTCCAGCGCGGCGGACAGTCGCGGTTTGACGCCGACGCCGCGCAGCACGGAGAACACCGCGGCGGCGTCGGTGCTGGACAGCACCGCCCCCCACAGCAGGGAGGTCCGCCAGTCGAAGCCCATGAGTACGAACACGCCGGCCCCGGCAATGGCGATGGCGACCACCACCGACACGGTCGCCAGCGAGATGCCCAGGCCCAGCGCGGGCCGGACGTTCTGCCAGCGCGTGGTCAGCCCGCCCTCGGCCAGGATGAAGACCAGCGCGACGAACCCGAGGTGCTCGGTGAGCAGCGTGTTGTCCAGGTCGATGCCCAGGGTGTCCACGCCGAACACCAGGCCGATGCCCAGGTACAGCAGCAGCGAGGGCATGCCCAGCCGACGGGACAAGCGGACCGCGATGATGGACAGCAGCAGGACCAGCGCCGCGATCGCGAAGATCGCCTCGGGCGTGCCCAGGTTCATCGGCGGTGACGATCAGCGGCGCATCGCGGGCGTCATGCCCATGGCGGCCAGGACCTCGATGGTCGCCTTCGACCGGTTGAACGTATAGAAGTGCAGGCACGGCGCGCCGTCGGCGAGGAGCCGCTCGCTCATCCGCACCGCGTGCTCCATACCGATCGCCCGACCCGCCTCCGGGTCGTCCTGCACGGCCAGCAACTGCTCGGCGAGGTCGACCGGGATGCGCTGCCCGGACAGCTCGACGATGCGCATCAGCCGGGCGTAGGAGGTGACCGGCATGATCCCGGGCAGGACGGGTACGTGCGCCCCCGCGGCGGTCATCCTATCCCGCAGTCGCAGATAGTCCTCGACGGAGAACAGCATCTGGGTGATGACGTAGTCCGCCCCGGCGTTGACCTTGTCGACCAGGAACCTGGTGTCCGAGTCCAGATCGGCCGAGCGCGGGTGCTTGTCCGGGTAGGCGGCGACGCCGACGGAGAAGCTGCCCAGGGACCGGGCCAACGCGACCAGTTGGCTGGTGTACTCCAGGCCCTGCGGGTGGGCGACCCACTCGCCGTTCGGATCGCCCGGCGGGTCGCCGCGCAGCGCCAGGATGTTGGACACCCCGACCGATGCGTACGAGCCGATCACCTGACGCAGCTCGGCGACCGAGTGGCCGACCGCGGTCAGGTGCGCCACCGGCAGCAGTGTCGTCTCCTCAGCGATGCGCTGGGTGATCCGGATGGTGCGTTCCCGTCGCGAACCACCCGCGCCATAGGTGACCGACACGAACGCCGGGCGCAGCGGTTCGAGCCGGCGCACCGACCGCCACAGGACATCCTCGTCCGCGTCGCTGCGTGGCGGCATGAACTCGACGGAGAAATGCGGCCCCGGCGTGGTCAGTCTGTCGGGAACCGTCGGCATCCTGTGAGCCTATCCGGGCTCGATCACGGCCCGATGAACCGGGCTGAGCGCAGGGCGGGCGGGAGGGCTGGCCATCAGGGCGAAGCATGAACACCGCGGCGGCGTCCGGGTGGAGCGACCGAACACTGCTCGCCGCAGGGGCCGGACCCGGCTTCGCCGGGGCTGATTAACGAGCCTGTGAAGTGCTCCGCCGGGAGGGTGCCTGCACACTGGGCTGGTGATCGATGCCGACCGGTTGGACACTGTCATCTCCGCCGAGCTCGCCCGCCGGCGGTCGGATGTCATGGCGGTCGATCCCCGCCTAGCCGCCGATGTGGACCTGCTGATCGAGTTCGTGTCGGACGGGGGAAAGCGGCTTCGTCCGGAGTTCCTGTGGTGCGGCTGGCTGGCCGGCCGCGGTGCGGCGGTCGGCCGCGACGTCGACGCGGTCCTGTTGGTGGCGGCGGCGCTGGAACTTCTGCAGGCCTGCGCCCTGGTGCACGACGACATCATCGACCGGTCCGAACGCCGGCGCGGCCGGCCTTCCACCCACCGGGCGGTCGCCAAGTTGCACGCCGACGCAGGCTTGACCGGCGATCCGGAGCATCACGGGGTCTCGGTCGCGGTGTTGCTCGGTGACCTGGCCCTGGCCTGGGCCGATGATCTGTTCCTGGCCGGTGCACTGGCCCTCGGCGCGGCGCAGCGGGCGGCGCCGGTGTGGCGGGCCATGCGCACCGAGGTGCTGGCCGGGCAGCTGCTGGATCTGGCGGTCACCGCGTCGACCGATGCCGATCCGGCC
>DATDBV010000236.1:0-6268 GCA_036524715.1 Nakamurella sp.
GACGCCTGAGCCTGTCCGCCGGCGAATCCCGCACGGTGCGGTTCGAGGTGGGGCCCGACGAGCTGCGCTACTGGAACGCCGCCACCAAGGACTGGGTACTGGACGCCACCACCATCGACGTCTACGTCGGCGGCGACGCCACAGGCACCCGGGCCGCCGGCTTCACCGTCGCGTCCTGACACCGCCTCTTGACACCGCGCCCTGACGCCGCACCCGACCGACATTGCGCGTGCTGTTCGCCGCGGGACTCGCCCCTGAAGAGACCAGCGCGCTACGGCCCGGCCACCCACAGGGGTTCGATGGCCTTGCGCAGCAGGTCCCCGACGTCGCCCAGCCGGTGCTGCCCGCCGGACACGACCGTTCGGCCGTCGACGACGACGGTGTCCACATCGGCGGCGGTCGCGGCCAGCAGGATCTGCGCCGGGTCGGCGCCGGCGGTGCGTGGGGTGTCCAGCCGTACGGCGACCAGATCGGCCCGGCCACCGACGCTCAGCGAGCCGGCGTCCGCCCAGCCGAGGCTGTCGTGCCGGGTCGCGGCGGTCAGCAGTTCGGTCGGGGTGAACCGGCCGCGATGCCGGGTGGCCAGCCGCTCGTGCATCTCCAGCGCACGGGTCTCCTCGATCAGGTCGATGACCGCGTGCTGGTCCGACCCGAGACTCAGTCGTGAGCCGGCGTCGAGAAGCGTTCGGGCCGGGCCGATCCCGTCCGCCAGGTCCCGTTCGGTGGTCGGGCAGAAGCAACTCGTCGTGCCGGTCCGGCCGAGGGTGGCGATGTCGGTGCCGGTCAGGTGGGTGGCGTGCACCGCGCTGGTCAGCGGCCCGAGCGCGCCCGCCTCGTCGAGAAGTTCGGTCGGGGTGCGCCCGTAGTGGGCCAAGGCCGTCTCGTTCTCGGCCGGCTGCTCGGACAGGTGCACGTGCAGCGGCCGACCATCGGCAGCCGCGGCGACCACGGGCAGCGCAACCCGGGGCACCGCCCGGACCGAGTGCACCGCCGCCCCGATGACGACCGCGTCGCTCCCGGACAGCCGCCCGACCCGCGCCGCCCAGCCCTCGGCGTCGCCGTCCCCGAACCGCGCTTGCTCCGGCCCCAACCCGGTGTGCCCGTCCGCATCGAGACCACCGGCCAGATAACAGGTGTCGAGCAGCGTTAGTCGGATCCCGGCCTCGGTCGCGGCCTGGATCAGCGCCGCCCCCATCGCGTTGGGGTCGGCGTACCGCACCCCGCCGGATGCGTGGTGCAAATAGTGGAACTCGCCGACGGCGGTCACGCCGGCCAGCGCCATCTCGGCGTACGTGGCCCGGGCCAAATCCAGATAGGAGTCGGGATCCAGCGCCGCGGCGACCGCGTACATGCCCCCCCGCCAGGTCCAGAACGTGCCGCCGCCGGTGTGGGTACGGCCACGCAGCGCCCGGTGGAAGGCGTGGCTGTGACAGTTGGCCAGGCCGGGGAGCACCACCCCGGGTAGCGCGGCGGCGCCGGGTCCCGGCCGGCTGTCGGCCGTGATCGCGGTGAAGGAGCCGTCGGTCACCTCGAAGGTGACGTCGCGGGCCGGCCCGGACGGCAGCAGCGCGTGCCGGGCGAACCAGGTCGTCATCGCGGGAGCCCCTCGGTGACGTCGGCCAGGGCGTGGACCCGAGCAGGCAGTACGCGAGCGACGTCGATCGTCCGCCGCTCCGGGCCACCGGAAGCCGCGGCCGCCATGGTCAGCCTTCCTGCATCGGGATGCGGACACCGCGCTCGGCCGCGACCTGTTCGGCCAGCTGGTAACCGGCGTCGACGTGCCTAATGACGCCCATGCCGGGGTCGTTGGTCAGCACCCGGGCCAGCTTCTCGGCGGCCAGCGCGGTGCCGTCGGCCAGCGAGACCTGCCCGGCATGGATGGACCGGCCGATGCCGACGCCGCCGCCGTGATGGATGGACACCCAGGAGGCGCCGGACGCGGTGTTGACCAGCGCGTTCAGCAGCGGCCAGTCGGCGATCGCGTCGGACCCGTCGGCCATCGACTCGGTCTCCCGGTAGGGGGAGGCGACTGAGCCGCAGTCCAGGTGGTCACGGCCGATGACGATCGGCGCGGACAGCTCACCGGAGGCGACCATCTCGTTGAACCGCAATCCGGCCTTGTCCCGCTCGCCGTAGCCGAGCCAGCAGATCCGGGCCGGCAGTCCCTGGAAGCTGATCTTCTCGCGGGCGCCGCGCATCCATTTCTGCAGGCGGTCGTGATCCGGGAACAGATCCATGACTGCCCGGTCGGTGGCGTGGATGTCCTTCGGGTCACCGGAGAGCGCGACCCACCGGAACGGGCCCTTGCCCTCGCAGAACAGCGGTCGGATATAGGCGGGCACGAAGCCGGGGAACTCGAACGCCCGGTCGTAGCCGCCCAGGCGGGCCTCGTCCCGGATGCTGTTGCCGTAGTCGAACACCTCGGCGCCGCCGTCCTGGAAGCCGACCATCGCCTCGACGTGCCGGGCCATCGACTCGCGGGCCCGATCGGTGAACTCCTCCGGCTTGGCCTCGGCGTAATCGTGCCAATCCGCCAGCTCGACACCGGTCGGCAGGTAGGACAGCGGGTCGTGGGCGCTGGTCTGGTCGGTGACGATGTCGATGGCCACACCGCGCCGCAGCAGCTCGGGGACCACCTCGGCGCAGTTGCCGACCAGCCCCACCGACCAGGCGCGCCCCTCCTGTTTGGCCTGCAATGCCTTGGTGATCGCATCATCGAGATCCGAGGCGATCTCGTCCAGATAGCGGTGGTCCACCCGGCGCCGCAACCGGGACTCGTCGACGTCCACGATCAGGCAGGCGCCACCGTTGAGGGTGACCGCGAGCGGCTGGGCGCCGCCCATGCCACCGGCGCCGCCGGTCAACGTCAGGGTGCCGGCCAGGGTGCCACCGAAGCGCTTCTCGGCGACGGCGGCGAACGTCTCGTAGGTGCCCTGGACGATGCCCTGGGTGCCGATGTAGATCCAGGAGCCGGCGGTCATCTGGCCGTACATGGTCAGGCCGAGCTTCTCCAGCCGCCGGAACTCCGGCCAGGTGGCCCAGTCGCCGACCAGGTTGGAGTTGGCCAGGATCACCCGTGGTGCCCATTCGTGGGTGCGCATGACGCCGACCGGGCGCCCGGACTGGACGAGCATCGTCTCGTCCTCGTCCAGCGTGGTCAGGGTGCAGACCATGGCGTCGAACGAGGCCCAGTCCCGGGCGGCCTTGCCGGTGCCGCCGTAGACGACCAGGTCGTCGGGCCGTTCGGCGTTCTCCGGATCCAGGTTGTTCATCAGCATCCGCAGCGGCGCCTCGGTGGTCCAGGACTTCGCCGTGAGGGTCGTGCCGTGGGCGGCGCGGACGGGGCGTGCTCCTTGCATCGGCGCATTCCTTCCAAGATCTGCTCACGAATGAGGCGTGGGCCGTCGGTTGGGTGAACCCGGGTATCGATATGGAACCAGCGCCCCGGCCTGTGCGAACAGCCCCCGCCCATCGGTTCTGTCTCGTATCCGAGACTTCACGTCTGGTATGCCAGACTGCGCACGTGACGAACGTCCCGGCCGCGGCGGCGTGCATCGCTCTGCTGAAACTGCTGGCCCGGCACGCGGAGCCGATGCCGGCCGCTGCCATCTCCCGGGAATTGAACGTCCCCCGGTCGACCGTGTACCACCTGCTGGCCCTGCTGCGGGACGAGTGTTTCGTCGTGCACCTGGCGGCCGAGCGCCGATACGCGTTGGGACTGGCGGCTTTCGACCTGGGGTCGGCCTACAACCGGCAGGCGCCGCTGCAGCGGTTGGCCCGCCCGTTCCTGGCCCGGCTGGTGGACCGGGTCGGCTTCACCGGGCATCTTGGCGTCTTGCACGGGCAGGATGTGCTGTACCTGATCGAGGAGCGGGCACCCGGCCGACCGGTCCTGGTCACCGACGTGGCGGTGCGGCTGCCCGCCCACCTGACCGCCAGCGGGCTGTGCATGCTGGCCGCACTGCCGCCCCGGCAGCTCCGGGCACTCTTCCCGACCCGGGAGTCGCTGGTCGAGCGGCACGGCGGCGGCCCGACCACCCTCGCCGAGCTGCGGCGCGTGCTGGCCGGAGTGCGGCGGGACGGGTGCTCCACCGAGAGCGGGCTGGTCAGCCCGGACGCCGCCAGCATCGCCTGCGCGGTGACCGATCATCAGGGCTATCCGCTGGCCGCGGTCGCCATCACCCTCCCGATGGCCGATGCGCCGGCGACGCCGCAGTTGATCTCTCAGGTACGGCGGACCGCGGAAGCGATCGGGCGGCGGATGGGCGGGACCACGAGCTGACGCGTTCGCCGATGCATGCTCAGTCCGTGCTGGACGTCCAGGTTGGGCCTGACTTGGTCGGTCGGACTATGGTCAGGCAAAAGGCCCAATGCGGGGCAAATGGGTACTCGATCAACGCCTGACCGGACCACATCCCGCCGCGGTAGCGAATGGTCTCGAAAGGACTCGGCCCATGGCCACCAGTGTCACCCTCGCCTCGATCATCGGCACGGTCACTGCCGCGACCGGATACCGCTACGGCGTCCGCGACAGCGTCGGCAACCGGATGGACACGCTGACGGTCATCGACAGCCCCGCCGGGGGCTACCTCGGCGTTTACCACACCGGCGACGAGGTCAAACTCGCTACCAGCAGCGATCTGCTGACGTGGACGTTCCGGCGAACACTCGATCCGCAGGCGACCCAGCCGACGATCCACGCCCTGCCGACCGGCGGCTTCCTCACCGCCGTCGAATACAACAACCAGGCCGGATCCGGCGGCCGTGTTCGGCTCCGGCACTATCCCACCCTGGCGGCCCTGCTGGCCGGGTCGTTCGACCGTGAGGCCACGCCGGTCCGCACGCTGTCGACATGCAACGAGGGCACGCCCACCATCTACTCGGCCTCCCTGACCCCTGACATCGACCACAGCGTCATCGACGTCGGCTTGCACTATCAGCGCGGCTGCGACCTCGACCGGCAGGCCAGGGGGCGGTTGACCAACTTCACCGGCTGGACCGCCGTCGCCGACACCGCTTTGGACGCCGCGATCACCGCCGCGGCGGCCGCCCAGGGTCAACAGGTCAACGGCAACATCGGCGACCGAGATATCGTCTTCTACGACAACGGGCGCTATTCGGTGCACGAGGTGCAGTACCGCAAGGGCGATTTCGGCTCGTGGCGGGTCTACCTGCACACCTGGCAGACCGGGTCGATCACCTACCTTCCGATCACCACGCACGGCGGCAGCACGGCGTTCGCCAACCCGAGCGTGACGGCGATCAGGGCACCGTCCGGGAAGCCGGCCGTCGCGGTCTCCCTGTTCCTGCCGTCCGAGGGTGCGGCGCCCGCCGAGGGTGGACCGTTGATCTTCTACCGGGAGTACGACGTGCTGCCGGATCCGACCGCGGGAGTCGTGGCGACATATTTCGACAACCAGGACCTCACCGGTTCCACCCTGACCCGGGTCGAACCGCGGATCGACCTCGACTTCGGAATCGGACGCCCATCCCCCAATCTGGGCGCCGACCAGTTCTCCGTCCGCTGGACCGGACAAGTCCTCGCGGACGCGTCGCAGACCTACCGGTTCTACACGCAGACCGACGACGGGGCCCGGCTGTGGGTGAACGGCGTCCAACTCGTCGACGACTGGACCGACCACGGCGTCGTCGAGAACACCGGCACCATCACGCTGTCCGCGGGGCGCCACGACCTGCGGATGGAGTTCTACGACAACGGCGGCAGCGCCCTGGCCCGGTTGCTGTGGTCCAGCGCCGGCACGCCGAAGGCCGTCGTGCCCGCCGACCACCTGTCCCGACCGCGGACCGGACTGCTCGGCCAGTACTTCGCCGGCATCACCCTCACCGGGCCCGCCCGCACCCGGCCGGATGCGACCGTGAACTTCAACTGGGCCACCGGATTCGCCGATCCGAACGTCGGCGCCGAACTCATCAGCGTCCGCTGGACCGGCCGGGTGCGGCCACGGTACAGCCAGACCTACCGCTTCTACACCAATTGCGACGACGGCTCCCGGCTGTGGGTCAACGGCGTGCTGCTGGTGGACAACTGGGTCGACCAAGGCCCGATCGAACGCAGCGGCACCATCACCCTGACCGCGGGCGTGGCGTACGACCTGCGCCTGGAGTTCTACAACCGCGGCGGCGGAGCCCTGGCCCAGCTGCTGTGGAGCAGCCCGTCGCAGGTGAAACAGATCGTGCCGCAGGAGGTGCTCACCCCGCCGGCGGCAGCTCCACCGCCCGTGGTGTGACCGGACCGGGACGCTGATGG
>DATDBV010000237.1:0-10270 GCA_036524715.1 Nakamurella sp.
CTGGGCACGGCTCAGGTCGGGCCACCGCGTGGCAGCGTCGTCAAGCGCGGCGGTGAGCTCGTCGGTTTCGGTGACGAAGTGACGGGGACGGGTAGTAGGCATGGTCCTCGCAGTGTAGCACTGGTCGATTCAGTGCTACACTATCCTGGTTGTCGATGCACAGCCGGTATTGGCGCGGCAGCGGGCGTCGGGCATCATTCGGTCCGGACGGCGAGGCCTGGTTGAGGGCAGATGCCGGATCGCGACTGCCCGCCCGGGTCACCGTCGTGGTCGGTCGGTCGGCTTCACCGACTGCAGCCGGAGATCGGCAGCGAGACCTCGGATCGGCCGCCAGTTCGTCGGGAAACAGGTTGAGCATCGACAAGCGATGGTGATTGACTCCCTTTCGGGCGGTACGTCAAGTTCGGTCGCCGCCCTTTTTCGAGCCGCGCGGTCGACCGTGCTCACGCGGAGGTTTCGCGTTCCGCTGCTGTTGACGCCGGGTGCCCACGGGCCGTCCCGGCCCTGGGGGGAGCCATGATCGTTCTTGACGAGGTCGGCGCGCATGTCCATTTCCCGGTCGGCGGGCCTGCCACCGTCCGGTTCGGTGTCTATCTGCCAGGTATCACCTACCACAAGGGGTACCGGGTCAGGGTCAAGGTCATCCATGAACTCGATCAGTTCGCTCGGCAGGTCCCGCCGCGGGAGATCGATCTGTACTGGCACTCCGGGTCGGCACATGACCTGTGGGATGCCACCGTCTCGCTGACGCCGAGCCCGAACGGTACAGACCACTTCGGCCTCAACGGCAGGTATCTCTACCGCTTCGAACTCGGAGGACGGCTGTCCCCGTTGACCTTCCGCGATCCGCTCGCCCGGGAGAGCGGACTTGGCGTGCTCTCGGCGTTCCGGGTGGACCCCGGGCAAACCTCCTTCCCCTGGACCGACGTCGCCTTCCGCGTACCGGAAGTCGACCGCATGGTCATCTACGAACTCCACGTCGGCGAATTCAATCGAGATTTCAACGGGGTCACTGCGCAACTGGACTATCTGCAGGGCCTGGGGGTCAACGTCCTGGAGTTGATGCCAGTCACCGACGTGAAGGAGGAGGTAGAATGGGGTTACACGCCCTTGGGCTACTTCTGTCCGGACGACCGTTACGGCGGCCCACACGGCCTGAAGGCAATGGTGGATACCTGCCACGCCGCCGGCATCGCCGTGGTTTTGGATGCCGTCTACGCCCATTCGCATCCGGAATTCGCCTACAACCTCGTCTACGATGCGACCGGCGAGCCGAACCCCATGATGGGAGTTTTCGCGGGCGAGTTCTTCGGCCGTCCCGGGACCGACTACACGAAGGGATTCACTCGCGACTACTTCCGGACGGCCAACTCCTATTGGCTGAACGAGTACCACATCGACGGCTTCCGATAGGATTTCGTCCCGGGAATGTACGACGGCCCGGCGGGTGACGGATACGCCCGGCTGGTGTATGAGACCTACCGGATGTCGCAAGCAATCTCACGCTTCGTCGGGGGCGGCGCGCCCACCGCCAGCCGGATAATCCAGTGTGCCGAGAATCTCCCGGACCCCATCGGAATCCTGCGGCAGACCTACTCCAACACCGCTTGGCAGAACGGCCTCCTCGCCCGGGCCGAGGACGCCGCCTGGGGTGGGTCGCTCACCGCGCTGGCCCACCAGCTCGATCCGGAATTCATCGGCTATCCCCGTCAGTACACGAATCCGGCGACCAACGAGTCGCTCGCGGTCGCTCCGCTGCAGTACATCGAAAGCCACGATCACAGCCGGTTCATCAGCCGCATCGCACCGGGCAGACGGGAACTGGACCTGCTCGACCAAGCACTCGGCAACCGAGATCAGATGTTCCGGGCCCAGCCGTATGTCATCGCCCTCTACACGGCCAAAGGTATCCCCATGCTGTGGGCCGGTCAGGAGTTCGGCGAGAACTGGTCGGTGCCGGAATGGGGTATCGGGCGAAATCTGTACGCGCGTCCCCTGCACTGGGAGTATTTCTACGACACGCAGGGCAGGGCGCTGGTCCGGCTGCACCGGATCATGGGCCGGCTACGACGCACGCTCCGGTGCCTGGACAGCCGTGGGTTCTTCTTCTACTTCGACGATCAGCGGCACCGCGAACACGGGGTGATCGCCTTCCACCGGCACGCCGACGCCGGGAATGGTGGTCCGGAGCAGGACGTCATCGTGCTGATCAACCTCTGGAACGACGCCGCCACCATCACGCTGCCCTGGCCGAGGGAGGGACTGTGGCGGGAGTGCATCGACGAGGCCGCCGCACTCCAACCGACTGTCACCGTGCCTGCCCCGGCCGACCGGGTGGCGGTCAAGGTGCCGAGCAACTACGGCGCCGTCTACCTGCGGACGTGAACAGCGTCACCGAACCCGACCGAGGAAAGGACTCCCGATGCCCACGCCGACCACGACTACCCCGCTCGCACGGATCATGGTCAACTCCTGGTCCGATGCAGTCCAGGGGTGGCGGCAGTTCTTTCCCTCGCTCGCGCCGTACTGGCTGAACCAACGGATCCTGTCCTCGTGGATCAGCGGAGGACACTTCTCCCTGCTCGCGACCACGGTCAACCAACAGGCCACCGGGGCACCCGAGATGGAGGAACAGATCGTCACCCGGGTCGCCAGTTACGGCAAACAGCTCGGCCGGCTCGTCGAGGCGGTGGACGTGCTCGCCAAGCACGTCAATGGCGACCCGATCGATGCGGACGGTCGGTTGGCTCTGGAGGAGTTCAAGAAACTGGCTTGTGAGATCTCCACGGCCCGCGAGCGCTTCGCCGCCGACCGACTCGACGGAATCCTCCGGTCGATCATTCAGCTGGGCCGCCCGGGGAAGGTCGACCACCAGTCCCTGCGGACCATCCGGGATCTGGTCGACAACCTCGACCGAGAAACCTGACCGCGACGCCGCGCGTTGCCGGTTGCCGATCGGCGGCCGTGGCCCAGATGATGACAGGTCGACCGGATCTGTCCCCTCGATTCGGTACAACCAGGTTGTTGACCGGCCACCCGAGAAGTCCCTATGTTCAAGCGGTCAGCAGTTCCAGTGTCAATTGGGGGACCGAATGGCAAGGTCTGAATGACCTCGATTCCTGGAGCGGGATCGGTTTCGGATCGGGCGCAGAGATGTTGCCGGCCAGATGCTTCGATGGTCCGGGTTCGGTTGGCCGCCCGGCTGCCCTGTCGGGTCGGGCGTTTCGCTGGGGCAACAGATAGGTAACAGACGCCCGTCACTGACGTGAACCTCAAAACGACCTTGCGGGATTCACGCCCGAGGGAACCGCTTCCGACGATGTGAATACTCCCGCGTCGTCCGGCCACAGTAGTGGGCCGGCTGCGACCAGCCCGGGAATTCCAGCTGACGCGCCGGTTGACGTCGATCCCGATCAGTCAGTGCGCGTCAACGCGCACCGCGCCCAGCGGATCACCGGCCGCTTCGCCGCGTATCGGATGGAAGCGCGAACCGTTGGTGCCGTTGACCGATGTGCAGTCGGTCCTCGGGCACGCCCATCTGTCCACCACGCAGATCTATCTCACGGAAGGCCGTCTACCCCGAGAAAGTGATCAACGGGCACCGCGCGTTCAACGCCCGCCGCCGCGCCCAGGCCCAGGCTCGGGCGCCCCGGCCTGGGTGCTGTTGCCATACCAGTCCACGTGCAACCCGGTCAGCCCCTGGTCGTACCCGGTGGTGCTGGCCGGCATTGTGTTCGCACACGCCCGGTCGGCGTGTAGCCGGTGAAGCGGGCCGCGGGGGGCCGGCCGTCGTCGTGGTCGGTTACGAACGCGGCAGCAGCAAGACCTGGTTCGCGGAGCGGCGGTTCGCGGTCGTCCGCGGGGCAGGCGCAGGAGACGAGGCCAGCGACGCGTGAGCGGAGCTCCGGCGCTTCCGCGACGACGCCGCCAGCGACAGGTGTTCGGTGGCAAGGTCGTGGTGCGGGCGCTGATTCCTCGCCGCCTCGGCGGACTCGGCCGCCGCCTTCTTCACGGCTTCCCGTGCCTTGTCGGCGGCCTCGGCCAGATTCCGGCCGGCGCCGGTGGCCTTGTCCGCAGCCTTGTCGGCGGCCTTGTCGGCGGCACCGGCGACGTCGCCCGCCGCGTAACGCTGGTGGCCAAAGCGATGGCGGTACTGGTCGACGTAGCACCGCGAGCGGCTGGGCGAGCTACCAGGCAGCGAGGCCAGGACCCCCGGAGCAGGCCGCCCGGGAGGGGACTGCGGCGCCCGGGCAGCAGTCGACGCACGAGGAGATGCAATGCAGCTCGCTACCCCGCACTCGGTCAGGACTTGTCGGAATTCTTCGACCAGCGGTGAAAGCATTGGAGACCGGGGATCTGCTGGCTCACTGGCCAGTCGCATCGCGTCTTCGCCCACGCCGCACCTCCATCGATCGGACCGATGAAGCAGAACAACAGCATCGCCACACCATGCGATTAGCCCGACCGAGCGTGCCGATCTGGGCCCTACCAGCGCAGCGGGTGCGGCGGTCGGCAACACAGCGAGGCCGGCACAATGCCGCCATCCCGTCGTCGGCAACGCGCCGTATTCCTGTAACACCGGCGCGATCGGCGATAGTACGTAGCCCCACCCCCGTCCGGCCATCCTCGTAGCACTCACAGATGTCCACCACATCGACCACCCGGAACGCCACGGAACCTCCACGTCTGCCAACAGAACGTGGAGATCGAACAAGCGCCCGGCCGCCCGGCGTCACGACACGCCGGGCGGTCCCATGACTGGCAGAACAATGTTTCCATGACCATGGCAGAAACCGGCTCAGCCGGTCCCGTCACGCTGGCAGGCGACAGTCAGCGACCGACTCGCGAGTGGACCTCGGTCGGTGCAACGGTTGCTCCCATCAAGCGCCCGCGGCTGATGCGCCGGCCGGCGATCGCCCAGGCCCAGATGAGCGGGAGCAGCACGTTGCCCAGCGAGGTGAACAGCGGGATGACGAACAGCAGCGGGAAGGACACGGTGAGCAGCCAGGCGGTCGACGTTGGGCGGACGTGGCGACGCAGCAGCAGGATGCCGAGAACGCTGGATGCCACCAAGGTCAGCAGCAGGCCGGGCACCATCAGGAACACAAAGAACAAGTCCAACCAGGGGGTGTAGTACCCCTGCACCGCGATCGATACGAGCACATACCCGGTGATCATCGACCGCCACACCCATTTCTCGAACCCCGCGGGCCGCCGCCGGGAGTAGGCAACGAAGGCACACAGGGTGAAGGCGATCACGATCGGCGCCCAAAGCTTGCCGTAGCTGAGGTACACCGTGTCCGGGTCGGACCAGGTCAGCAGTGGCCGCAGGGCCTCGGCGGCGGGCACCGCCCAGGCGCTGGTCAGCGGGGAGTCCAGATCGCTCTGCCCCGAGGCCGTCGCGTGGCGGGCGAGGGCATGCAGTACACCGAGCACGGTCGCGACGAAGGCGGATATCCAGGCAATCCGGCCGATGATTCGCCCGGTTGTCGGAGAGATGGTCATGGCGTCCCCTTCTCGAATGTCGAACCACCCGGTGGTGGCCGGAATTGACGGTAGGAGGAACACCCCTGGAAATCGTCAACTCCCGGGTCGGGGCCGCGTCCACCCCAGGGTGGACGCGGGCCCGCCCGGACCGCGATTACCCTTCACAAATGCGATGGCTTCCCGCCGGTGGGATCAGGGACGCCGCGTTGCCGGCAGCGATCGCGGTGGTCGGCGTCATCGAACTGCTCACGCTGGAGGACGTGAACCTGCCAACCGGGATCGGTCTGGAGATGATCGCCTGCGGCCTACTCATCTGGCGCAAGAACAACCCGCTGGTCTTCTGCACCCTGGCCGGCGTGACGGTGTTCCTGATGCCGATTCTCGGCACACCACTGGATGAGCCGACCATCCCGATCCCGATCTCGGCTGTTGTCTGCTACTCGTTGGCCCGCTGGGCCGCCGGGCTGCAGGGACTGATCGGTGTCGCCATCGTGATGCTGGTGGTGCTGCTGTCCATCTATGTGTTCGGCGGTGACCGTCCGACCGGGTTCGGGGAGGTCGTCTTCGTCGTTGCGCTCATGGCGCCGCCGTACGTGCTCGGCCGGCTCACCCGCCGGTTGGCGGTGCAGAATGACCAACTCGCCGAGCAGTCCGCCCGGCTGGCCGCGTACCAGGAGACGATCAGGGCGGAAGCGGTGGCCGCGGAACGAGCCCGGATCGCCCGCGAACTTCACGACGTGATCGCGCATTCGGTCAGCGCCATGGTGGTGCAGACCTCGGCGGCGGAAGACCTGGTCCACACCGACCCGGAGCGCGCGGTCCGGGTGTTGCGGGCCGTCGCGTCGACCGGCAGGCAGGCGCTGTCCGAGACCGGTCGCCTGTTGCAGGTGATCCGTGACGAGCATGACGAGCTGGGGCTGCACCCGGCACCCGGGCTGGACCGGCTGCCCGAACTCGTCGAACGGTTCCGGGACAGCGGCCTGCGGGTCGATCTTGAGCTGGACGGCCCGCTCGACCGGTTGCCGGCCGGTGTCGACCTGTCGGCCTACCGGATCGTCCAGGAGGCGCTGACCAACGCCCTCAAGTACGCCACCGACCGGACCGCTGCGGTCCGGCTGACCAGCACCCCGGCCGCGCTAACCATCCACACGGCGAACCAGTCCACCGACGGCCGGACTCGGCAAGCCGCGGGTACGGGACTCGGCCTGGTCGGGATGGCCGAGCGGGTGTCGGTATTCGGTGGGCAGCTGCAGCACGGCCGCACCGAGGACGGCCGGTTCGAGCTGACCGCGACCCTGCCTTTGGCCGCCCCTTTGGCCGGTGAGTTGGTGTGACCACGGTGGTGGTCGCCGACGATCAGGAACTCATCCGCTCCGGGTTGGTGATGGTATTGCAGGCCAGGGGATGCGTCGTGATCGGCGAGGCCGGAAACGGCCGTGAGGCCGTCGAGCTGGTGCGCCGGACGAAGCCGGACGTGGTGCTGATGGACGTCCGGATGCCGGTGGTGGACGGGATCGAGGCGACCCGGCAGCTCACCGTTGCCCGGGTGCCCAGCAGGGTCCTGGTATTGACCACCTACGACCTCGACCAGTACGTGTACGGCGCGCTACGGGCGGGGGCGGCCGGTTTCCTGCTCAAAGCCACCCCGCCGGACCGGCTGGTGACGGGTATCGAGACCGTCGCCGCCGGCGAATCACTGCTCGCACCGTCGCTGACCCGGCGGCTGATCGAGGAACACATCAACCGACCCCCACCCCTGGACGGCGTCCCACCAGCCCTTCGCGGACTGACCGAGCGGGAGCTGGAGGTCTTCGAACTGATCGCCCGCGGACGCTCGAACGAGCAAATCGCCGCCAACCTGGTCGTCGCGGCGGCAACGGTCAAAACCCACGTCAACCGCATCCTGGCCAAGCTCGACCTCCGTAACCGGGTACAACTGGTCGTCCTCGCCTACGAGACAGGACTGATCCGGCCCGGCAACGGACCCTAACCTCGCACCAGGCGGCCGCGCATCCCGCCTGACCGAGCCTGTCGTCCCGGCGCCGGACACCGGGCCTCGACCCTATTGACCCGGTCGTGCCGCCGTGGCCAGAAACGCCGCGGGTTGGCCACCAGCGGGTCGCTGCCGGCGTCGAGCGCGCGCCTGGACCCATTCGCCGGTCACGGGCAGGGTCTCTGCGTCGTCGCAGTTCGGCCCCCGATGACCGATCGGAAGCCGGTAGAGCACTGGCTGGAAGGAGTCGGTGAACCACGCGGGTCCCGAGTGACGATCACGTCGTTGACGAACGTGGATCCCGCGGTGCCGAACTCGCAGGCAGCAAGAAGCGCTCCTGACTTCGCGTCGTACACCAAGGCCAGCCCGGTCGGGCCGCCGGCCACGTACAGCAGGCCGCGCGAGTGCTTGAGCCCCAGCCACACCGCGCGCCCCAGGAAAGAGAATGCCGCCGACGCCCGAGCGCAGGTCGCCCTTCCAGATCGCGCCGGTCGCCAGCGAGCCCGAGTACACCGTCGAGCCCGGGCCGACGGCGATGCCCTCGGCCTGCCACCCGAGCCGGAGCGGGATCACGTCCGGGGACGGCCGCTGGCCGCGACGGTTGGCACCGTGGAACCCAGCAGCAGGGTCAGGGACAAGGTGACCAGTGCGCGCGCATCGTTCGTCGCATACAGGGCACCGCGGAGTCCACGCCGGCGGGCGGTGCGGCAGCCACCCGTTGACGGACGGGAGCTTGGTCAGCGTGCGGGGCGACTTCAGGCAAGTGCTGGCTTGCTGACCGTGCCCGCCAGGATCACCTGTGAACAAAACTGGGGTCGGCCAGACCCGCCGCGATCACCGGGTCGTCAGCCAGCCATCGCGCAATCCGCCGACGCACCGCCCGCCTAGCGCTCGGTGTCGCGGTACTGCCAGTGCGGCTCGATCGACGCCGCGCCCGGACTCAGTTCGCCCCAGCCGGGGATGATCTCCGAGCGGTCGTCGCCGGTCCTGGTGGCGTATTCCTCACCGGTAATGCTGCGGTAGCGGGCTCCGAGCCCGGGGTTGTCGTGCCAGTGCTCGTACCAGCGTCGTGGAACCGTGTTGGCGGCGTCGACCGCCATCTCGGGCATCCGCAGCGGGTGCTGCCAACTTCCGTCGATCCGCTGCAGGATCACGACGTCGAGCGCGGGACCGCTACCGATGTTGCTCAACGTCCAGCGGAGCGTGTCGCCGTCCCAGCTGAAGACGAGGGCCGGCCTTCTCGCCAGCCGCGCGGCTCGGGCCTCCCGTGAACGATGGTCGAAGAAGACGATCACCGACACGACGAGCGCGATGGCCGCGATTACCACGCTGAGCCAGTCAAGCATCCCCTCGCGACCTCGACTACATCTCGTCGATCAGCTTGCGGGTGACCTCGTTCATACGGCGGAGATTTGCCTTGATGTCGGCGATCGTCGGCTGCATCCGCTCAGCGAAGCGCTCCTGGGTGGCGCGAGCATCATCGAGGCGACGGTGCTTCTCGATCTCGGTGATCGCGGTGATCGCCTCGTCCAGGATCCGCTCGATGTCACCGATGAGGTCGTCGTCGGCCTCCTGCAGCGGCACGAGCTCCTGGTCCAGCCGCTGGAGCTCCTGGGATGCCTGTGCGGATTCGTCCGCGGAGCGGAGCTGCGTCGAGATCCGCTTGATGTTGCTGCAGTGGGTGCGGTCGCGGTCGTAGAGACGGCGGTCCCGGTAGTCCTCGAGGATCTCCCGCTGCGCCTTGATCGCCTGCGGATCCTCGACGTTCACGCGAGTGACCGCGTGGATCACGCCAATCTCGATCACCGACGAGGCCTCGAGCTCCGTCACGATCCCGAGCAGCGGCACCGCATTCGTCTCGCGCAACTCAAACGGCAGGGTCGCGACGACCGAGGCCAATCTGTCGCTCGCCTCCAGGCGCCAACGCTGTGCGACGAACGGGTTCGTGCTCATTGCTTCGATCATGCTCCCGGCGCCACGAGTTGTCACCGGCGGCTGACCGCGATCACCCGGATCCCCGCCCGGTGACGGTCGCGGCATCGAACGGCCGGTCCTGCGCGCGCAGGTCACTCGGGTCACTCGTTCCCAGGGGACACCCGGCATCGACCCCAACCCACTGACATCTCGATGAGCAGATCAGTGACAACGAAATGAGCACACGGTGACACCTCACCGAGCAAAACCGTGGGATCAGTGTCACCGAGCCGAGCAGAAACCGCAGATCAGTGACTTCTCGATGAGCTTCATCGAGCGCATTGACTGACACCCGGGCGGCAGCGACGCACGATGAGATGTGATGCAGCTCGCTACCCCGGCAAGGTCTTCATCGCCCGCCACGGCCGCTCCGAACTGACCACCGTGGTGCTGTCCGCGCAGGACGTCCGCGACCTGGTCGAACGCATGCTCAAACCGTCCGGCCGCCGCCTGGATCTGAGCTCACCGTTCGTCGACGCCCTGCTGCCCGACGGCAGCCGGCTGCACGCGGTCATCCCGGACATCACCCGAGAGCATTTGAGCCTGAACATCCGCAAGTTCGTCGTGGCCGCCAACGGGTTGGAGGATCTCGTCGCGATCGGCACGGTGACCGCGCACGCGGCACGGTTCCTGGAGGCCGCGGTCGCCTCGGGGCTGAACATCATCGTGGCCGGCGGTACCCAGGCCGGGAAGACCACGCTGCTGAACACCCTGATCAACTCCATCCCGGCGCGGGAGCGGGTAATCACCTGCGAGGAGGTCTTCGAACTGCGGCCGAACCTGCCGGACGTGGTGGCCATGCAGACCCGGCAGCCG
>DATDBV010000238.1:0-3566 GCA_036524715.1 Nakamurella sp.
AGGAGCTTGCGCAGCTGCAACGCGAGCTGGATCTGCAGCGCCCGGTCGGGACCGGACCAGTCCTCGCCGAGCAGCGTCGCCACCCGGGACAGCCGCTGCCCCACCGTGTTCGGGTGCAGATGCAGAACGGCGGCCGTCCGGCCGAGGTGCCCACCCTCGCCGAACCAGGCGTCCAGAGTGGCGGCCAGGTCGGAACCGCGGGCGGTGTCGTAGTCCAGCACGGGGCCGAGGGTGTCCTGCACGAACCGTCGCCCCGAGTCCCCCGCGGACAGCAGCACCCCGACGAACCCGAGGTCGGCGGTCGTCGCCCCCTGACCCTCCCGGCCCAGCGCCAGCATGGCGGCCAGCCCCTGCCGCGCGGACCGGTGCGCCCGCGTCAGCTCGGCCCCCCGGGACGGGCCGGCGGCGACCTGTTCGCCGGCCGCGGTCACCGGCCCGCCGAGCACCCGGGCCAGTCCGGCGGCGGCCTCGCGGGCCGCCGCCCCGGGGTCGGTCCCGGGCACCAGCAGCACCAGGTGTCCGTCGAGCCGGGCCGACAGCCCGCGCCGCTTGCCCGCGTAGAACGCGGCCGCCTGTTCCGAATCGACCCGGTGACGCGGCACGGCGCAGACCACGACGACCAGATCGCCGGTCAGGTCGGCGTCCAGATGGGCGGCCCGGGCGCCGATCTCGTCCGGGTCGGTGACCGATCCGGTGAGCAGGTCCTCCAGCAGGTCCCGCCGTCCCCGGTTGGCCATCTCGGCCAGGTGCCGGTTGAACAGCAGCAGCAGTGCGGTCACCACCGCGCCGCGTTCGAGCACGCGCAGGTCGGCAGGCCGGGCCTGACCCTCCCGGGTGAGCACCAGTCGGCCCAGCAACTCGGACCCGGTGGCCACCGGCACCGACGACTGATTCGGCCCCAGTGGATCCGACATCTCCGATGGGCCTTGCAGTTCCACGGTGCCGCCGAGCACGTCGGCCAGTTCGGCGGCCACCTCGGCCACTCCGCCGCCGCGCAGCACCAGCTCGGCCAACCGGTCGTGCGCGATCACGGCCAGCTCGGTGTCCCGGCTCTGCTCCAGCAGGGACTCGTTCGCCCTCTCGAGACTGATGAGCGCGGAGCGGGTTTCGGCCAGCAGGCGGGCGTTGTCCAGAGCCACCGCGGCGTGTGCGGCCAGCGAGGACAGCAGTGCGACCTCGTCGCGGGAAAACGCCCGACGCCGACGGTCGGCGGCAAACAGCACACCGATCACCTGGGCGCCGCGATTGAGCGGCACGCCCAGGATGGACACCAGCCCCTCGGAGTGCACCGCCGAGTCGATGGTGCCCAGGTGCCGGAACCGGTGGTCGTTGAAGTAGTCCGCCGAGGCGATCGGCACCCCCTGCTGGGCCACCAGGCCGCCGAGGCCACCGCCCAAGGGCAGTCGCACCGCCTGGAACTCGGCGGACACCGACCCGTCGGTGACCCGCATGTAGGTGTCGCCGCGCTCGTCGTCGTTCAGGCAAAGGTAGGCGATGTCCCGACCCAGCAGTGCACGGGCCCGGCGGACGATGGCCGCGAGGACGTCGTCCACGCTGGTCAGGGCGGCCAGGTCGGACGCGGTCTGGAACAGGGCGGCGAGTTCCGCCTCGCGCCGCCGGTGCGCCTGCAACTGGTCGCGCACCCCCAGGGCGACCTGCTTGGCCCGTTCCAGGGCGTCGATGTCGGAGGCGGGCAGGCCGGCGGTCCGGGCGTCGACGACGGGCCGCTCGAACTCGACGGCGGAGGCATCCCGGGCCAGCAGGTCGAGCAGGTGCGCGACCCCGTCGGCCACCCCCAGGTGCGGACCACCCTGGGGGGCGATGGTGCGCGGCGCGGTCAGCGGGCGCCCCAGCCGCCGTCGAGCACCAGGTCCGAACCCGTCATCGAGTTGCACGCCGGTGAGCACAGGAACGCCGCGGCCGCGGCCACCTCGGCCGGCTCGATCAGCCGCTTCACCGGGGAGGAGGTCAGGATCACCTTGGCCAACACCTCCTCCTCGGGCAGCCCGTGCGCCACGGCCTGGTCGGCGATCTGCTTCTCCACCAACGGAGTTCGCACGTACCCGGGATTGATGCAGTTGCTGGTGACGCCCTTGCCGGCGCCCTCCAGGGCGATCACCTTGCTCAGCCCTTCCAGGCCGTGCTTGGCGGTGACATACGCGGACTTGAACGGGCTGGCCCGCCGGCCGTGCGCGGAGGAGACGTTGACGATCCGACCCCAGCCGCGCTCGTACATGCCCGGCAGCACGGCCCGGGTCAGCACGAACGGGGCGGTGAGCATGATCCTCAGGATCGTCTCGAAGGTCTCGATCGGGAAGTCCTCGATCTTCTCGACGTGCTGGATGCCGGCGTCATTGACCAGGATGTCCACACTCGGCGCGAACTCGGCGATCGCATCGGAGATGCCGGCGGTGTCGGACAGGTCGACGACCAGTGGGGTGGCGCCGGTGTCCGCGCACACCTTGCCGAGGCGGTCGGCGTCGCGGTCGAGCGCGATCACCTGGGCCCCGTCCTCGATGAAGCGCTCGGTGATGGCCCGGCCGATCCCGCTGGCCGCCCCGGTGATCATGGCGGTGCGACCGGCCAGCGGCCGGCTCGACTGGCTGGCGGACGGCCCCGCGGACTGCTCTGTCATCGGGACAGCGTAGGCCGGGCTTCCCGAGCTCAGCTATGGGCGACTCACACATCTTCACCACACCAGTGTGTGGAATTCATACACCGTCTCCAGTACCCGGAATGGGCGTCGTCCGATACCGCACACCACCGTCCGGTCCGGTGATCCGGTAGACCACCACCACCGGCGCGTCGCCGGCCGGCAGGTCAACCGCATCTCCGGTCAACACGGGCGAGGCGTCCGTCGGCGGAGTGCCGTCCAGGGTGTAGCGGACCTCGCTGCCGGGCGCTACGGCCGCGGTGGTGATGCGGGACGGGCGATCGACACCGGTCGGCGTGGGCGGGGCCGCGGGGACCGGGGCGGCGGGCCGGCCGGGATCGAGCACCCAGTCGCCGTCGATCAGGTACAGGGTGAACGCGGTGAAGAAGCCGAACTGGTCGGCGTAGGCGAGGAACTCGTCGACGTCGATCCGCCGGGCCAGGAAGTGGTCGATGACGCTGCCGGTGGCCTGGTCGTCCCAGGGGATCCGTTTGGTGAACCGGCGGGCCGCCACGGTGGATGCCACGCCGTTCGGGTCGATCGCGACGAACGACACCACGGCGTCCTGGTTGATGGTCACCGACGCCCCCGCCGTCCAGTGCTCCGCGTCCAGCGAGTGGTAGAGGGTGGCGACCTGGCTGGACGACCATGCGGTGACCAGCAGGCTGCCGTCGAAGGGTTCGTCGTTGTCTGTGACGATGGTGACCTCGACGGGGAGCACACCGACCCAGTACGTGGCGTGTTGCGGCACGGCGCCGACCGCGTTCGCTGCCACCTCCCAGACGCCCGGGTCGGTCAACGTCAGGCCACCCCCGTCGCGGACGATCGCCAGGGCGGCATCCAGCACGGTGCGAACCAGGTAGCCGTTGGCGAATTCGGTGACGACCCGCTCGGCGGTGACGGTGACGTCCCG
>DATDBV010000239.1:0-4434 GCA_036524715.1 Nakamurella sp.
TCGCCGTAAACTGGCCGTGACCGAATTCCGCACTCACCCCGTCAAGGGCGGCCAGCGCAGTCTCGCCGGACCCATACACCTTTCGGAGATCGACCGTCCGGGCCGCCGCAGTCCCGGGTCCATTGTCAAAAGCGGTGGTAATAACACTGGTGCTCATCATATCGCTCCCGGTTCCGGGGATACAGCAAGTCTAATCGTCCCAGATTGGTTGATTCGAAGATCGGCCTACGGTGAATTCATGCCTCGACGCTCGCCTTCCCTACCGTTGATCGGTGCTCTCATCGCGATGGTTGTAGTGATCACGGCGGTTGTCATTGTGGTTATCCACGCCTTCACTGGCTCCCTGGCTCCTGGGCCGGCGGTGCCACCGTCGGTGGAATTTCGGAGTACTCACAGTCGCCCTCTATCCGGTCATTTTCAGGGCCAGGTCGGCCGGTGCTCGCAACTACCGCCCTTGAGCTCGGCGTCGACCCTGGCCGCCTCGTCAATAGTCTGCCGGCGCAGTCCTGGATCGTGGATGTCGTGGATCGTCAAGCAGGCCAGCACGACGTCCACGCTGCCGTCGGGCAACGGCGGAGCGCTCGGACCTGGTGAACGGGATTTCCACAGGCGGGGCCCAGCCCGTGCCCGCCCAGGGGCACAGTGGTGACACTTCGTGTGCCACGCGGTGCAGCGATCGTCATCAGCGGCTTCCCTTCGGGGTGAGCCGGTCTGGGGTCCAGGGCTACCGTCCCGCCCGTCCTGACCGGTGGTGTCGTCTGACGCCCACTCCGTTGGAGGCTCCGGGTCCGACCGACGCCCACTCCGTTGGAGGCTCCGGGTCCGACTGTGCTCCCGCCGGAACCGGCTACCCAGGGCCGAAGGTCCCGCGCGCACAGATCCGGCCCCCCGTGCGGCCGCAACATTGCGCCGACGACCCCAGAACCCACGGTGGTGGTTGTCCTGTGACAGATAAGTTGGCCCACCGCAACGCCGTTGACCTGCGCGGGCCTTTTTGAATGGCAAAGAGGCGGTTGCCGGTTGTCAACGAAGTTGGCCCGCGGGCCGTTTACTTGGGATCCTTGCCAGTCAATCTGGCCCGATCGGCGTCGTCGAATCGGCGGTGCTGGAACTGCGGGAGGCGTCACCGTCCCCGCGCCGACATCCACACCAGTAGCTCAAGAAGGCTGCGTGTGTGGATCTCGCCGGCCAGGCCGGCGGGCAGCACACGCGATCCGGCCCGGTCCCGACGCGGCCCCTCCCCACATCTACACCAGCAGCCGAAGAAGCTGCCCTTGTGGATCTGGGCAAGCCGACCACCGTGGTCGCGGAACCCGGCCGCGCCCAACAGACGACACCGCCTGACCACCCAAGCTCAAGGATCATGATCTTGGGCCAACCATGCTGACAAAATCACCGAACGGGCCGCTTTCGATGACAACGGGCCGACCTGCGTGTCACGGGACAGTGTTGGCCGGTCAACGCCGTGGCTCGTGTTGGAACCTGCCCGCTGGTGGCCATGAATGAAACTGCCCGCCGGTGGCCACCTTTTCTGCCCGGGCCGGCCGGGCCCTGGTCTTTCGGTCGGGGCGGGTGGCGCCCCGGTGGGCCACACTGACGGACTCCGGTGATCACCGCCGGTAGGTCCAGCTCCAGAGTTCCGTGCCTCTTTCGACTTTCCGCCATCCGACCTGTTCCAGTTCGCGCTGCAGGTCGGCCAGGGCGGCGGACATATCCGGAGCCCACTCCGGATGGGGGGTCTGATCACCGCCGAGGTTGCGTGGTGAGATGAAGGTCGGCCCCTCCAGTCGCTCCTCGGTGTCGGTGATCGCAACGAACCGCCAAGTCCCGGAGCCCATCGTACCGAGGGTGTTGACGATGCTCTTGAGAATGCTGCCGTGCAGCGGCTCGAGGATGATCGTCAGCCGTTCCGGACTTGATCCGGTACCGGCCGCCGGATGTAGCGCTTGATGGTCAACGGACATGACAGGTCCTTCCTTCGATTCGTAGATCCAGCCAATCCCATCGGTGCCCGACGCGTCAGGGTCAATGGGCCCGACTCGCGACACGGCAGACGACGCGCTCCTTGCGGGCGGTCTGGGCGGCCTGTGACCAGTCTTTTGGCATATTGGTTCGGCCTACCGACGACCGGGGTGCTGTCAACCAACGACTGTGCGCCGATGCTGTCGTCCTACCTTCGTATCGACTGCGAGACAACGAATCAGCGTGTGCCCGAACGTCCGGTGCCTCCTTCAGCGGTGCTGGGTGCGTACATACCGCACCGCCCTGGCTGCGCCTTTCGGATCACCAGCACACCATCAACGACTGACAGGGTACGGTCGGGACGCCGAGCGGGCGATGCCTGCGGGGCCGTCGGGACCACAGCCGGCGGCTTCCGGTGGTGTGAATCAGACCGGCGGCAAAGGAACCGGAGCTTCGAGTTCGTCGAGGACGTCCCGCATGTATTTCAGGGCGTGCCTGGCGTCGAGCCGCGGTCCGGGTGAACGGTCCTGGTCAGCGATGCGTTCCGCGACCTGGGTGGCGGCGTCGGGGACGAGGGTTCGGGCAGCGAGGGCACCGAAGTCGCCCGCCCTGGTGAGGTAGTCGAGCACACGTGCCGCGGCCGGGAGGCGATCGATCGTCGCCATCATGTTGATGAACTCGACGGCGGCGTTCGTCGCCAGATCCGGGTAGTCGGTTTCGAGGAGTTCGTCGACGTAGGCGCGCAGAATCCGGAATGCCGCCGAGCGGTTCCCCCGCCGAAAGGCGGCTCGTGCCTCGATCGGTTTGTTGACCGAGACGGTCCGCTCGGGCACGTCGACACCGAACGCTTCGTCGAAGAACCGGTCGGCCAGGTCCGGTTTGCCTTGCAACAACGCGGAATAGCCAAGCATGCTCAGCGCCACATACAGCAGGGTTGGCGGACCCTGGGCGCGATACCGGTCCGCGAGAGCCGAGACGTAGGCATCGAGTTCCGGAAAGCGCGCGGTGTTCATCAAACCCGCTGCTACACCGCCGGTCTCCGCCAACTCGGCCGCGAAGTCGCAGCCGTGGCCGCGTAGCCAGGCCATCGCCTCAAGGGCACACCCCGTGAGGCCCTCACTGCCATCGTCGACGTAGGCGCGGGTGTAGCGGACCAGCGGATGCTTGGGTTCCCCATAACGGCTCACGAGACTCTCGTACCGATCGTGGTCTCCGCCCTGCTTGCACCGGTAGGTGACGCACACCAACCAGAATGCGGCGCCGTCCCTGTCCGCCGGGGGCGTGAGGGCGAGGATCCGCTCGGCCCAGTCGCCGATCTCGGTCTGCTGGCGCAGATTGACCTCCCCGACCACCGGGCGGACGAGCGCGTCGGCCAGCGCGCGGTCGCCGGTGCCGCAGGCCCAGTCGAAGCCGGCCCGGAGGTTGGGCCACAGCTCGGCAAGACGGGCGACCCCTTCGGCCTCGGCCGGGCCGACGAGCAACCGGTGAATCCCGGTCACCTGGTCCAGGCACCACCGGGCGTGTCGCCCTGCCATCAGGACGGCGTCGTCGGCGGCGGAGAGCTGCTCGGCGGCGAACTCCCGGATGGTCTCCAGCAGCCGGAAACGCCGTCCGAACCGGCCGGCCTCGACGAGGAGCATCGATCGCTCGACCAGGTCCCCCAGCAGATCATCGACCGCGGCGAGCTCCACCCCATCGGTGCCGGTCGGGGTTTCCACGGCAACGCTGCCGGCCGCGGCGACATCGAACCCCCCGGCGAAGATCGCCAGCCGCCGGACGAGGACCTGTTGGGGCCGGGTGAGCAGGTCATAGGACCACCCGATGGTGGCCCGCAGCGTCCGGTGACGTTCCGCGCTCGTCCGCCGGCCACCGGTCAGCAGGCGAAGGCGATCGCCGAGCCGGGCGACCAGCTCCGACGGGGCGAGGGTTCTGCTGCGGGCCGCGGCCAATTCGATCGCCAGTGGGATGCCATCCAGGCGACGGCAGATCTCCTGAACGTCGTCACGCGAGGCGGCCGCATCGAACGTCGGGCAGACTGCCCGCGCCCGTTCGTTGAACAGCTCGGCCGCCGGCCCGGCCGGGTCCAGGGGTGCCACCGGAAGGAGTTGTTCGTCGTCGATGCCGAGAGCTTCCCGGGACGTGGCCAACAAGCGCACCAGCGGGCAGCCCTGGGCGATGGCGTGAGCGAATTCGGCGGCACCGGCGATGACGTGCTCGCAGTTGTCCAGGACGAGCAGCACCGGTCGTGACTGCAGGGCCACCACAACCGACTGGGTCAGGGTGCGCTCCGGGTGTTCCTTGATTGCCAAGACATCGGCCGCCACGCGCGGGACGTCGCTCGACACCGTGATGGTGGTCAGGTCGATGAGCCAGGCCGCACCCGACCGACCGACGTCGGACAGCTGCGCCGCGGCCAGGGCGAGGCGGGTCTTGCCGATCCCACCCGGCCCGACCAAGGTGACCACAGGGGAC
>DATDBV010000240.1:0-13693 GCA_036524715.1 Nakamurella sp.
ATCGTGCTGCTGGACCTCATGCTGCCCGGGATGAGCGGGACCGAGGTGTGCAAGCAGCTCCGGGTGCGCGGTTCGGTACCGGTGATCATGGTCACCGCCAAGGACACCGAGATCGACAAGGTCGTTGGGCTCGAGTTGGGCGCCGACGACTACCTCACCAAGCCGTACTCGACCCGGGAGTTGATCGCACGGATCCGGGCCGTCCTGCGCCGGGGCGCGGACGTCGAGGACGCGCACGCGCCGGTCCTGCAGGCCGGTCCGGTCCGGATGGACGTCGAACGGCACGTCGTCAGCGTGCACGGGATGCCGACGTCGTTGCCACTCAAGGAGTTCGACCTGCTGGAGTACCTGATCCGCAACGCGGGGCGGGTGCTGACCCGCGGCCAGCTGATCGACCGTGTCTGGGGGGCGGACTACGTCGGCGACACCAAGACGCTGGACGTGCACGTCAAGCGACTCCGGGCCAAGATCGAGCCCGATCCGGCGGCGCCGCGGTACCTGGTCACCGTGCGGGGCCTGGGGTACAAGCTCGAGGCCTGACCCGGGGGCCCGGTAGCGTGGCAGCGGGATCGGTCGGGCGGCCGGCCGGCGGAGGGAAACTGTCGTGGCGTGTGCGGGCGGGCAGCGGTGATCCGCATTCCGCCGATCAAGGTGGGCATGTCGACGGCAGCGGTCTACCCGGAATCGACCGCACGGGCGTTCGCGCGGGCCGCCGAACTGGGCTATGACGGCGTCGAGGTGATGGTGCAGACCGACACCGCCAGCCAGGATCCGGTGGCGCTCGCCGGGCTGATGGACGACTTCTCGATTCCGGTGCTGTCGGTGCATTCACCCTGCCTGCTGGTGACCGCGCGGGTCTGGTCCGCCGACCCGTTGGTCAAGCTGGCCCGTTCGATCGACATGGCCGAACGGCTCGGAGCGGGAACCGTGGTCGTCCATCCGCCGTTTCTGTGGCAACGGACGGCCGCCGCCAACTTCACGGAAGCCGTCGCCGAATTGCAGGACCGTACCGACGTCCGCATCTCCGTGGAGAACATGTTTCCGGTCAAGGTGCGGGGCACCGCGGTCAACAGCTACCGGCCGCATTGGAATCCGGTCTCGGCCGGCCATCGCTGGTTCACCTTGGACCTTTCGCATACCGCCACCTCCGGGACCGACGCACTGGAGCTGGCGGCCCAGATGGGTGAGCGGCTGGCCCATCTGCACCTGGCCGACGGTTCCGGGTCGAGCAAGGACGAGCACCTGGTCCCCGGCCGAGGTGGGCAGCCCTGCGGGGAGATCCTGGAGGGGCTGGCGCGCAACGGGTTCGACGGGTCCGTGGTGGTAGAGATCTCCACCCGGGGCAAGGATGCGGATGCCCGCGAGGTCGACCTTGCCGAGGCGTTGACATTCGCGCGGCTGAATCTGGCGACCTCCTCACCCGGCGTCGGTTGATTTACGCCGACGATGAGTCGGTGCGCCTCGGGGTGGCGTTTTGTGGATAACGCAACCGGACGAGGCGCGACGCGCTATCGTGGACGACACGTCGGTCATACCGGCCCGGCCGACTCGGGTCGACGTCTTCGGATCGTGGTCAAACACGGGCTACCCTGTCCCGCAGGGCATCCCGGACGGGCGAAGCGCATCCGAATTGTCCAGATCAATGCGTCGGAATTGATCCAACGCCAGCAGTGGAAGGTACGGAACTCCAAGATGGCACAGCAGACGACAGTGACGCTGACGGATGATCTGGACGGCACGAAGGCGGCGGAGACCGTTCGGTTCGGCTTGGACGGACGCTCGTACGAGATCGACCTGAACAAGCGCAATGCTGCGGCGCTGCGCAAGGCATTGGGTGAATTCACCGCGGCCGCCCGTAAGGTCCGGGGTGCGCGGGCCGCGAGCAAACCGGTCAGCCACGCCGAGCCGGTCAAGGTCGACGCCAAGGCGGTACGTGAATGGGCGACCGCGAACGGCATCACGGTATCCGCGCGCGGGCGGATCCCATCGGACGTCGTCGAGCAGTACGAGGCCGCGGCCGGCTGAGCTACTCGATGCCCAGCAGCCGGCCCGAGCCGGATCCCGATTGGTGGAAACGGGCCGTTGTCTACCAGATCTACCCGCGCAGTTTCGCCGATTCCGACGGTGACGGAATCGGCGACCTGCGCGGGATCATCGGACGTCTGGACCACTTGTCGTCGCTGGGTGTCGACGTCATCTGGTTGTCCCCGGTGTACCCGTCGCCGCAGGACGACAACGGATACGACATCAGTGACTATCAGGGCATAGAACCGGTCTTCGGCACACTCGGCGATTTCGACGAGTTGCTGGCCGCGGTGCACGACCGCGGCATGCGTCTGGTCATGGACCTGGTCGTGAACCACACCTCCGACGAGCACCCGTGGTTCGTCGAATCCCGGTCCGGCCGGGACAGCCGGCGTCGCGACTGGTACTGGTGGCGTCCGGCCCGGCCGGGCCTGTCATCGGGCGCACCCGGTGCCGAGCCGACCAACTGGGGTTCGTTCTTCAGCGGTCCCGTGTGGGAATTCGACGAGGCCGGCGACGAGTACTACCTGCACTTGTTCTCCCGCAAACAGCCCGACCTGAATTGGGAGAATCCGGCCGTCCGGCATGCCATTTACGAGATGATGCGCTGGTGGCTCGATCGTGGGGTCGACGGCTTCCGCATGGACGTCATCAACATGATCTCCAAAGAGCTCCCGCTGGTCGACGGTCCGGTCACCCATGGCGTCCTCGGCGACGGCTCCGCGCTGTTCCAGTGTGGCCCGCGGATCCATGAATTCCTGCTGGAGATGAACGAGCAGGTGTTCGCCGGCCGGCCGGCGCACGTGCTCACCGTCGGGGAGATGCCAGGGGTGACCGTCGACGAGGCGGTCCTGTTCACCGACCCGGCTCGCCGCGAGATCGACATGGTCTTCCAGTTCGAGCATGTCAGTCTCGATCAGGGCCCGGGCGGCAAATGGGACATCCAGCCGTTGCGGCTGCTGGACCTGAAGGCCAGCCTGGGGCGCTGGCAGGCCGGGTTGGCCGGGCGCGGCTGGAACAGCCTGTACTGGGGCAACCACGACCAGCCGCGGGCGGTGTCGCGATTCGCCGACGACGGTCGCTATCGGGTCGAATCGGCGAAATTGCTGGCGACCGTCCTGTATCTGCACCGGGGGACACCATACGTGTACCAGGGTGACGAACTCGGCATGACCAATACGCCGTTCGACGGCCCAGGCGATTTCCGTGACATCGAATCGGTCAATCACTACCGGTTGGCCGTCGCCGATGGCGCGGACCCTGCCTCGGTGCTGGCCGCATTGCGACTGCGCAGCCGGGACAACGCGCGAACGCCGATGCAGTGGGACGATTCACCCACCGCCGGGTTCACCAGCGGTCGGCCCTGGATTGCGGTCAATCCGAACCACACCGAGATCAACGCCCGCGCGCAGGTCGACGATCCGGCCTCCGTCTTCGCGCACTACCGCGCGGTGATCGCCCTGCGGCATTCCGAGCCCGCGGTCGTCGACGGAGATTTCACCATGCTCCTGCCGGACGATCCCACGATCTATGCGTTCACCCGATCCTTGGGCGCGACGACGCTGCTGTTGGTCGCGAATTTCTCCGGCGAGCCGGCGCCGGCGCCAGTGCCAGCGGCGGCACAATGGGCCGCCGCCGAGTTGGTGCTCGGGAATTACCCCGATCCCGACCCGGCCGCGGGGGTGCCGGTCCTGCGCCCGTGGGAGGCCCGGGTGTACCGGCACGTGCGATAGCGCCCCGTACCATCATCGGGTGAGCGAGCGCCAGCGAGTGAATCATCGACACCGGAGCGTTGTCGTCTTCGGTGGGGCGACCGAGCCTGCGAGGTGCCCCGGGAAGGCGGCAACGTGAGCTTGCACCTCTACGACACCGCGACCCGGTCCGTTCGACCGTTCGAACCCCTCGAGCCGGGTGTGGTGTCGCTGTACAACTGCGGCGCCACCGTGCAGTGGCATCCCCACATCGGTCACCTGCGGGGGGCCGGCATCGTTTACGACGTGCTGCGCCGCTGGCTCGAGTACAACGGCTACGAGGTTCGGCACGTGCGCAACGTGACCGACATCGACGACAAGATCCTGGCCAAGGCCGCCGAGGCCGGTCGGCCCTGGTGGGAATGGGCCACCACTCACGAACGTAGTTTCGACGATGCCTACGACACCCTGGGCTGCCTTCGGCCGTCGGTGGAACCACGGGCCACCGGGCACATTCCGCAGATCCTCGAAATGATCTCCGCGTTGATCTCCGAGGCGCACGCCTACGCATCCGGTGGGGACGTCTACTTCGCCGTGCGCACCCAGCCCGATTATGGATTTCTCTCGGGTCAGCGCATCGACGAAATGGTCCAGGGCGAGACCGAGGCGGGCGGAAAGCGTGACCCCGCGGATTTCACGCTCTGGAAGGCGGCCAAGCCCGGCGAGCCGTCCTGGGACTCGCCGTGGGGTCGGGGTCGGCCCGGCTGGCACATCGAATGCTCGGCGATGGCCCGCGCCTTCCTGGGTACGGAATTCGACATCCACGGCGGCGGACTCGATCTGATCTTCCCGCACCATGAGAACGAGGCGGCGCAGTCGCACGGTCTCGGGGATGTCTTCGCCCGGTACTGGATGCATTCGCACTGGGTGACAATGGCCGGGGAGAAGATGTCCAAATCCCTGGGCAACATCCTGTCGGTGCCGACCATCACCGAGAAGGTCCGGCCGGTGGCACTGCGGTACTACCTCATCAGCGTCCACTACCGATCCTCGATCGAGTATTCGCAGGAGGCGCTGGACGACGCGGCCAAGGCCTACGAACGGATCGAGTCGTTCCTGCACCGGGCGGCCGACCGGATCGGCGCGGGTGATGAGGGCGTCCCGATCGGCGACGTCCCGGAGGCGTTCCGGCAGGCGATGGACGACGACCTGCGGGTGCCCAAGGCCCTGGCGGTGGTCCACGAGAAGGTCCGGGCCGGGAACGCGGCGCTGGCGAAATCGGAAGATACCGCAGCCCAGGAGTTGGCCTCCTCGGTGCGGGCGATGCTGGCGGTGCTCGGCCTGGACCCGTGGGCCGCGCCGTGGGCCGATCGGCGGGAGGACCGGCGCCTGGTCGAGGCGACCGGGCGGCTGCTGGACGGCCTGCTCGCCGAGCGGGCCCAGGCCCGCAAGAACCGCGACTTCGCCAGAGCCGACGAGATCCGCAACCAGGTCGCGGCGGCCGGGTTCGCCATCGAGGACACCAAGGACGGGCCGGTGTGGTCCGTCACCGGGTCGACCGGCCGGCTCTGACCCAGCGATTGAAGAACCAGGCACGGAGGCATCAGGAATGGCCGGCAACTCGCAGCGCCGCGGCGCGACCCGCAAGACGGGCACCAAGAAGGGCGCCGTCGCCGGCAGTGGCGGTCGACCCCGGCGGGCGCTGGAGGGCAAGGGTCCAACACCGCCGGCGGAGCAGCGCAAGGGTCATCCCGCCTCTCGGCGCTCGGCGGCCGGCGGCCAACGCAAACCCCGCCCCGCCCCGGCGAGGCCTGCGCGGCCGCGCGGCGAGTTGCCCGAGACGGTGGTCGGCAGGAACCCGGTCGTCGAGGCACTGCGGGCCGGAGTGCCGGCCACCGCGCTGTATGTCGCGGCCGGACTCGCGGCCGACGAGCGAGTGGCCGAGGCGATCGCCGGCGCGGCGGAACGCGGCATCCCACAACTGGATGTGTCCCGGCCCGAGTTGGACCGGCTCACCGGCAACGCGGTGCACCAGGGGGTGGCGCTGGTCGTCCCGCCCTACCAGTACGCGCACCCGGACGACCTGCTGGGCCGGGCTCGGGACTCCGGCCGCGCCGCGCTGATCATCGCGGTCGACGGAGTGACCGATCCGCGCAACCTGGGGGCGATCATCCGGTCGGCGGCGGCGTTCGGGGCGCACGGCGTGGTGGTGCCGGAACGGCGCAGCGCGGGGATGACGGCATCGGCGTGGCGGACCTCCGCCGGGACCGCGGCCCGGCTGCGGGTGGCCCGGTGCACGAACCTGGTGCGGACCCTGAAGGACTACGCGGCGCAGGGACTGATGATCGCCGGGCTGGACGCGGACGGCACCACCGACACGGATTCGTTCGAGCTGGCCACCTCGCCGCTGGTGCTCGTCGTCGGGTCCGAGGGCCGCGGCCTGGCCCGGCTGACCCGCACGGTCTGCGACGTCACCGTGTCCATCCCGATGGCCCGCTCGGTGGAGTCGCTGAACGCCTCCGTGGCCGCCGGGGTGGTGCTGGCCGAGGTGGCCCGCCGACGCCGCGTCGGAGGCCGCTGAGCAATCCAGCCGCCGGCTGTCGCCCGTGTTCGGCTCCGGCCGGGCTGGTCCGCAGCGGCTCCGGGGTACGCACCGCTCCGCGTCGGTGAACGCGGCTCCTTCCCTTCCTGGAGCTGTGTTCGCTTTCGCAGAGCTTTGCGCCTGGGCCGTCCTGATCACCGGTAGCCGAACACTCGGTCAAGGTGACTATCCCCTGGTCCGGTGGGAAGGTGGCGGGGGACGGACGAGGAGCGCCCTTCACGGCGCATGGCAAATGACTGGCCTCTCGACCCGATCTCGAACAGCATGATTCACACTGCAGTCGTGACGATCGACCGGCACGACCTCATCGACGGCTTCGGGCAGGCGCTCCTGGAGGGAACGGGTGCCCTCTTCATCGGTGCGGGAATGTCGCTGAACGCCGGGCTGCCCAATTGGGCGGACCTGCTCAAGGATGTTCGGTCGTCAGCAGATGTGCCGGAGATGTCCGATCTCCCCCTCATGGCTGAGTACATCATGAACAGCCCCGAGATCGGTCGGGGCGGGCTTGATGCCGCGATCCTGGACCAGGTCGCCGGGCCCTTCCCACTCACCGATGCGCACGACATGATCAGCGCTCTACCTGCCGGCGAGATCTGGACCACGAACTACGACCGCTTGCTGGAGCAGGCGTACGCGGGTGCCGCGGTCGTCGACGCCGAAGACAGGATTCATCTGGTGGGCTCGAAGTCTCGAACGGTGATCAAGATGCACGGCAGCGTGGACGCGAGCCGGGTGTGGACCTCTCCACCCGTCGTTACCCGGACCGACTACGAGAACTACCCGATCGACCGTCCCCGTACCTGGGCGGTCCTGCAAGGTTCGTACCTGAGCCGGACCATGCTGTTCCTCGGGTTCAGCTTCACCGACCCGAACGTGGAGGTGTTGCTCAAGCTCGCGCGGCGGTACGGCAGGACGACCGGGCGCTCGGGCCTACAGACGAGGCACATGACCGTGCTTCGTCGCCCCGATGGGTCCGACGCCGTTCAGCTCCGACGCCACACACTTCAGGTGGCAGACCTTGAACGAAGCGGTGTCCGCGTGCACGAGATCGACGATTTCGGCGAGCTCGGGCCACTGCTCAGCGATCTCGTCCGCCGGACCCGCCCGCAGCGGGCATTCATATCCGGTAGCCGAGGGTCTGCGAAGGTCGACCTTGGCGGCTGGACCGGGCCCCTGGCGATCGCGCTGGCCGATCACGCGGACTGGGAGCTGACCTCGCTCGGCGGTGAAGCCGCGTGGGAGCTGTCCAAACAGGTCGCGGAGATCCGCAAGGCGGAGAGCAAGTACGATCCGGACAGGATCAGGTTCAGTTTCCGCAGGTCGACGTCACATGCACCGGCCATGGACTCCCGGGTCGGCACCGCCGTCTACACCGACCTGACCCGAGAACAGCTGGTGACCGAGCTGCTCAACAACTGTCGGGCCCTGCTGGCCATCCACGGCGCCGACAGGACCGAGGAAGAGATCGACTGGGCACGTGAGCGAGGTGTCGGCGTCATCCCTCTGGCCGCCTCCGGCGGCGCGGCGAAGGCCTACTGGGAAGCGCAGGATCCCCACGCCCTTCCGAAGCTGGGCGGGCAAGACGTCGACCCGGCAGTGTGGCGACGGCTCGACGACGCCTCGCCGGCCATTGCGACACGGGCCGCGATGGAACTGCTGGCCCAGGCGATGTACGACCGACCCACCGTGGTCTGACCCACTGTCGGTGGCCCCTTCTACAGTGACGGTCATGAACATGACGTGGGTAGCCGGGACGATCCTGGGGGCTCTGGAGGTTGGGCCGGGGGATCCCTCCGACATCACCGCTATCCTCGGGCACCCTCAGGACCGGGAAGCGCTGATCCAGCGGGACCCGTCGCTGGCGAGCCGCGATCTCACCGAGTACCTGTGCCGCAATATCGACGTGGGCCGGGTCGAGTACTGGAGCAAGCAGCTCGCCGGGGATCTCGCCGCGGGTGGGGCGAAGGTCGTGATCGCCGGGACGCCGGAGTATCCGGCGATGCTGGCGAAGTCCTGGGACGCTCCTCCGCTGCTGTTCGTGCGTGGCCAGATCAGCACCGCCCGCGCAGTTGCGATCATCGGCAGCAGGGACACCGACCACGCTGTCCTTTCGGCCGCTCACTCCGTGGCCGGTGTCCTCGCGGGCGAGGGGTACTCGATCGTGTCTGGCCTTGCGGCGGGCGTCGACACGGCCGCCCATCATGGCGCGCTCGACGTGGGTGGTCACACCGTCGCGGTGATGGGTACCGGGATCCGGCACGTGTACCCGGCCTCGAACGCCAGTCTGTGCGAACGGATCGCTCACAGCGGTGCGGTGATCAGCCAGTTTCCCCCGGACGCCCCACGCACGGGCACGACCTTCCTTCGGCGCAATCAGGTGATCGCCGGCCTTGCCCGGGCCAGCCTGGTCATGGCCGGCCAGGAGCGCAGCGGCAGCAGGCACGAAATCGAACAGGCCATCTCCGCCGGTCGGACCGCAATCCTGTGGCGACCCGGCTTGGCCGAGCAAGCCTGGGCGGTCGATCTGGATCGACGGGGGCTCGCTCAGTTCGTGGACGATGTCGACGGCATCCTGCGGCTGCTCGAGGAGACGTCCTGAGACCTCGGAGCGGGATCGACGAAATCATCCGGATCAGCGACGGCATCAGCGCGGAACTCGTCGTACCGCCCAGCCCAGGCGAGGCGGCAAGCTGCCCTTGCTGCGCAACCTGGAACAAACGCCATCCCGAGCCGCATTGCACCAACTGCCAGGAGAACGTCGACGTGCTCGGCGGCTCACCCCTGTCGATCGACGTCATCACGCTCGTGCGCAAGCCATCGAGGCTCCGTGATTGGCTCACGCAGTACAAGGGCCGCGCAACCGAGGACGACCCGCTACACGAGGAGTACGTTCCCATCGTCCGAGCACTGCTCGGACGATGGCTTCTGGAGAACGACACCACGTTGAACCGGCGATGGGACGGCATCGACGCGCTCGTCGTCATCCCCTCCACCCTGCGTGACCTCCCTGTGCATCCGCTGGAGTCGATCCTGCGGTCTCTGGACCTGGACGCTCCTGTCCGTCAGCTCCTTCGGCGTGGCGCCGGCGAGATCGGGTGGCGGCAGCCCGCGGTGGACGGTTTCTTCGCACAAGGCGGAACGCCGCTTCGTGTTGCCCTCATCGACGACGTCTACGTCACCGGCGCGCGGGTCAGCAGCGCGGCCGCCGCGGTCCGGCAGGCAGGACACGATGTGGCCGGCGTCATCGAAATCGCGAGACGCATCAATCCGGAATTCGACCCGGGCTTCCAAACGTTCTGGGCCGCGCAGGCCGCAAGGCCCTTTTCGTGGAAGTCGGAACGCGCTCAGGCGCTCACATGACCCCGCAGCGCTCAACCAGACCTGCGCGCCGCCGGGTCGGCGCACAGCCATCCGGCAAGTTGCCGGCCTCCCGACCGACGAGCACATCACCGGCCGGTGCCCGCCGGCCAGCCTGCCCGGCTTCTCAGCGTTCGCCCGCCGCCGCACGTTCGCCCGCCGCCATCGACTACTCTGTCGAGAGTGATTATCAGAACGGTTAACAGTTCTCCGGACCGGGACACCGTGCGGCGCCGCTGGGCGAGCGTGTTGGCCGGTGCGCTCGCCCTTGCCCTGACCGCCTGCTCCGGCAGCGCCGACGGATCCGCTGCCACCGCTGCCGGGTCGGCCAGCCCGATCACCGTGCTCGCCTCCACCAACGTCTGGGGTGACCTCGTCGAGCAGGTCGGCGGTGAGCAGGTCGAGGTCACCTCGGTGATCTCCGACCCGAGCGCGGATCCGCATGCGTTCCAGTCGAACGCCCGCGATCAGCTGGCCCTGTCCAAGGCCGCGCTGATCGTCGAGAACGGTGGCGGTTACGACGACTTCATGCAGACGATGCTCGCCTCCGCAGCCTCGACCACCCCGGTGATCAACGCGGTGCAGGTCTCCGGGATCGGCGCCACCGACGGCGAGCTCAACGAGCACGTCTGGTACGACCTGCCGTCCGTCGGCAAGGTCGCGGATGCCGTGGCCGAGCAGCTGTCCACCATCGATCCGGCAAACGCCGCCAGCTTCAAGGCCAACGCCGAGGCCTTCGGCACGTCGCTGGCGGACCTGACCGGCCAGGTCGAGCAGATCAAGGCGAAGCACGGCGGCACGCCAGTGGCGATCACGGAGCCGGTCCCGCTCTACCTGATCGAGGCGGCGGGCCTGGCGAATGTCACCCCCGAGCAGTTCAGTGAGGCCATCGAGAACGAGACGGACGTGCCGGCGGCTGTCCTGGACCAGACCCTCAAGCTGTTCACCGACCGGCAGGTTTCCGTCCTGGTCAACAACGAGCAGACGACCGGACCGCAGACGCAGGCCGTCGTCGACGCCGCGACCGCGGCCGGTATTCCGGTGGTGTCGGTGACCGAGACACTTCCCGCGGGGCAGGATTACCTCTCGTGGATGCAGGCGAACATCCAGGCGCTGGCCCAGGCGCTCGGCGGATGACCGACCAGGCGACCGTGACGGCGCCGGCGGACCGGGCGACCCCCGCCGACGGCGTCCCGGCCCTGTGGCTCCGCGACGCCGGCCTGGCGTTCGGCGGCCGGACGCTGTGGAGTCACCTGGCACTGACGGTCGCCCCCGGCGAGTTTCTGGCCGTGCTCGGATCCAACGGCTCGGGCAAGACCAGCTTGCTCCGCACCATCCTCGGCGAGGTGGCGCTGACCAGCGGCGAGGGCTCGATCAGTGGCCGGCCGTTGGGCCGGGGCAGCACCGCGGTCGGGTACGTGCCGCAGCGGATCGCCATCGACGCCGCCACCATGATCAAGGCGCGGGACGTGGTGCGGCTGGGTCTGGACGGTCACCGGTGGGGGCCGCCCATCGCGTTCGGCGCTCGCCGCAAGGCGACCCGGGCGCGGATCGACGAGCTCCTTGCCTCGGTGGGCGCGAGCGCGTTCGGGGACGCGCCGGTGTCGATGCTCTCCGGTGGCGAGCTGCAGCGTGTCCGGGTGGCCGCCGCGCTGGCCAGCGACCCCGCGCTGCTGCTGTGTGACGAACCCCTGGCAGCGCTCGACCTGCGTCATCAACAGGACATCGCCGCGCTGATCGACCAGCAGCGCCGTTCGCGGGGGACGGCGGTGCTGTTCGTCACCCACGACATCAATCCGGTGCTGCCCTACGTGGACCAGGTGCTCTATCTGGCCGGCGGTTCGTTCCGGCTCGGCCCGCCGGCCGAAGTGCTCACCTCGGCCGGCCTGTCCGAGCTGTACGGGGCACCTGTCGACGTGCTCACGGTGCACGGCCGGATCATCGTGGTGTCGTCGGCGGAGAGCGTGGGCCACCAGTCGCACGACGACCACGCCGCGCAACTCGGTGGCGGCTGGTGACCGACGTGTGGGACAGGATCTTCAACTTCGACGACTACGGCGAGCTGCTCGTCCTGCTGCACAACTCGATCCTGGCCGGCGCGATCCTGGGACTGGTCGGCGGCCTCATCGGGGTCTTCGTGATGATGCGGGACCTGACCTTCGCCGTCCACGGCATCAGCGAGCTGTCGTTCGCCGGAGCGTCCTTCGCCCTGCTGGTCGGGGCGAACGTGGTGGTCGGGTCGGTGTTCGGGTCGCTGCTGGCCGCGCTGGTGATCGGCATGCTGGGAGTGCGGGCACGGGAACGGTCCTCGGTCATCGGGGTGCTGATGCCGTTCGGCTTGGGCCTGGGCGTGCTGTTCCTGTCGCTCTACCCGGGCCGGTCGGCCAACAAGTTCGGGCTGCTCACCGGGCAGATTGTGGCCGTCGACGACCCGCAGCTGGTGTGGCTGGGTGCCATCTCGGTGTTCGTGCTGCTGGCGCTGGCGGTGATCTGGCGACCGTTGATGTTCGCCAGCGTCGACCCGGACATCGCCGCCTCGCGCGGGGTGCCGGTGCGTGCGTTGTCGCCGGTTTTCATGCTGGTCCTGGGCCTGACGGTGGCGATGGCGATCCAGGTGGTCGGGGCGCTCCTGGTCCTCTCGCTGCTGGTCACGCCGGCCGCCGCGGCCATGCGGGTGACCGCGTCCGCCCTGTGGGTGCCGGTGCTGTCCGTGATCTTCGCGATGGTCTCGACGGTCGGCGGGATCCTGCTCGCCCTTGGCGGCAGCATCCCGATCAGCCCGTACATCACGACCATCTCCTTCGCGATCTGGGTGGTCTGCCGACTGCTGGGCTCCGCCCGGAACCGTCGGGGTTGGTCCCGGCGGGGTATGCCACCCGCCGCCGAGACCCGGCTCTCCTCACCGGTGGGCTGACCCTCCGGGTCGCGGCCTGGTCTGTCATTGGAAGCGCACAACGCGCGCTCTGTTCGAGGACCAACCCCGCAGTGAGTCACGTCAAGATGCCCGCGAAAGCTGATCGGTGCCTCATGTAGGAATGCCCGCGAACGGGCAGTCTTCCCGGCTGTGAAGTACACCTTCGGCCTGACGGCCGGTGAACGACGTTTCGAGATGACCGGTAGGAGCTCGGCGCGCTCTGGCCGCCGATTCATGGACCACGCCGTGGACGGGCGACCGCTCCAGACTCCTGCTGCACCTTCCGGTTCGACCGGTCCGAGTACGAGGTTGCTCCGAGTTCCGCGCCGGGTGGGCGGTCGGTGCGGCGCAGCGGGCGGCTGTTGAACGACACGCCGGCCGAGCTGGCGCGACCGCGGTGGAAACGGTCGCGCTTCAAGCTCTTCGGCCGCCGGCGGCGATGAACGTCAGCCGGCGCGGGGCCATCCGGGCCATTGCATGTCGAGCTCGATGATCGGCATCCAGTGGCCCGAGCGCGGTGGTCGGGGTGCCCGGCTCGAATACCGCTGCCCGGTGGGTGTGGTCGTGACGATGGTGCCGTCGCGGACGATGGTCGCCCAGCCGGCCAGATCCTTGGTCAGGTTGCACCGGGCGCAGCGGCCGTTGCCGTTGCGCAGGTCGGTGACACCACCCTTGGCGACCGCGAGGGCGTGATCGGCGTGCCGGATCGGGGCCCCGCAGTAGGGCGTGCGGCAGATCTGGTCCCGGGCGGTCAGGAACGCCCTGCCCACCTCGGGGAAGTCGCGTCGGCGGGCGTCGGCGCCGGCCAACTCGCCGGTCGTGGCATCGGTGTAGAGCCGGCGGACCCACACCTTGGTCTTCTTGTCGGCCCTGACCAGGTCCCGGGCCACCGGGGCGGGGATCGGCCCGTAGCCGACGACCTGGGCCGGCTCGTCGTCGGCGTCGGCCAGGGTGCGGTCGGTCATCACCAGATGCACCTCGACACCGGGCACCGCCGGTTCGCCCGCGGCCGGGGTCAAGATTCGGGCGACCAGTTCGTCGGCCATGATCTGTCCCTTGGCACGGTGCTCGTCGGGGTCGACCGCGCCGGCCATCACCGCGCGG
>DATDBV010000241.1:0-3324 GCA_036524715.1 Nakamurella sp.
GATGAGCATGCCGGCACACACCGGCAGGTTGATGGTGAACACCCACCGCCAGTCGAACGTGGTCAACAGCCCGCCCAGCGGCTGGCCGACCAGTGCGGCCACCGCGCCGCCGACCGCCCACACGCCGAGAGCTTTCGCCCGGCGGGCCGGGTCGGGGAAGGCTTCCCGGACCAAGGACATGGATGCGGGCAGCATGATCGCCGCGCCAGCACCCTGCGCGCAGCGGGCGGCGATCAACCACGCGGTGGTGGGCGCGAACGCGCACGCGGCGGACGTCACGCCGAAGATGGCGATACCCAGCGCCATCGCCTTCTTGGCGCCGATCCGGTCGGACAGGTTGCCCGCGAACAGCAGCAGGGCGGCGAACAGCAGGGTGTAGCCGTCGATGACCCACTGCTGCCCGACGGTGCCGCCTCCGAGCTCGGCCCGGATCTGGGCCAGGGCGACGTTGACGATGGAGATGTCCAACGTGATCAAGAAGAACCCCATCGAGGCGACCGTGATCACGATCCGGGCGTGTGCGGCGTTGGGTAGCCCGATCGGGGGGGTCGGCCGCTGGGCGGTGCTCGCTGACATCAGGGTTCAGTCCTTCTCGTGCATCCGCCTCGAAGCGGAGTCGTCGTCTCCATTTAGATGCCACCGTAGCACAGAATCGGAGACAGCGCCTCCGGATCGGGTAGGGTGAGCGCCGTGACCGAGACCACTCCGGGGACCAAGCCGCGGCCCCTGCGCCGCGATGCCGTGCAGAACCGGAGACGGCTGCTCGCCGCAGCCCGGGAGCTGTTCGCCGAGCAGGGATTCGACGTCACCCTCGACGACATCGCTCGAAGGGCCGGCGTCGGCGTCGGCACCGCGTACCGACGATTCGCGAACAAGGCTGCGGTGCTCGACGCCATCTTCGCCGAGCAGACCATCGAGGTCGCCGCTGCCGCCGATGCCGCCCTGGCCGACCCCGATCCCTGGCACGGGATGGTGACCTACCTCGAAGAGTCACTGGCCCTGCAGCTGCGCTACCGGGGGCTCGCGCAGATCGCCAGCGGCGACCGCATCAGCGTCGAGCAGCATGACTGGAACCGCGACGTCATGGCCCCCAAGAACCGCGCCATCATCGCCAGGGCACGGGAGTCCGGCGTCCTGCGCGACGACATCGAGGGCACCGACCTCACCTTCATCCAGGTCGGCCTGAACGCCATCATGTCCCGGTCCCGGACCGCGCATCCGGACCTCTACCGCCGCTACCTGCAGCTGGTGCTCGACGGTCTCCGCGCGGAACCCGGGGCTCCCACCCCGCTACCCGTCCCGCCGTTGACCAGCGACCAGACGCACGCCGTCATGGGTCCGATCGACCCGAAGGCGATCAACGACTGAGGATCGACCCGGCGTCGAGAAGGCGTTCATCCGGGATGGGCGCGTCACCAGACAGGACACCGGATGGGTCGCGCTCGTCACCCCCGGAAGCCCGACATCCGCCGGAACGGCTCAGATCAGCTCCGGCCGCGCTCCCTGCGGTACCGGTGCCGGCCGCTCGCACCGGCTGGCCACCCGCGCGGTCGTCCCGGCGGACGAGGCCTCACCGATCCGCCCCATCACCTCGTGCACGTGGAATCCGAGCTCGGCACTCTGCCGATGCGCTGTGCCTTCCCGGATCGAGCGGGCCAGGTCGGCCAGCCCGTAGCCTCGACCGGCGTCGGGATAGCCGGCGAGATCCGAGACGTACGCGAACGGCTCGTTCCGGTCCCGTGAGATCCCGACCGGGTTGGCGAACTGGTTGGGATCCGGCACGTCCAGGCTGGCCGACGACCCGTACACCTCGATCCGCGGCAGCCGGCTGGCGATCGTGTCGAAGCTGACGATCAGGGTGCTGATCACGCCACTGGCGTGCCGCAGCGTGGCAGCGACGTACGTGTCGACCTCCACCGGCAGGACCTGTCCCGCGCGAGGTCCCCCCGCGGGCACCACCCGTTCGGTGCGCAGCCGCGAGCTCATCGCCGAGACCTCGGAGATCGGGCCCAGCAGGGTGACCAGGGCGGTCAGGTAGTAGACCCCCATGTCGAGCAGCGGACCGCCGCCGCGGAGGTAGTAGAAGCCGGGGTTGGGGTGCCAGGACTCGTGGCCCGGCGACATCATGAACGCGGTCGCAGCGATCGGCTGCCCGATCTCTCCCCCGTCGATCAGTCGCCGGGCGGACTGGATCCCGGTGCCCAGCACCGTGTCCGGGGCACTACCGATGCGACGGTCGGCGGCCTCCGCGGCGATCAGCATCGCCGACGCCTCGTCCGCGGTGACGGCGAACGGCTTCTCCAGGTAGACGTGCTTGCCCGACTCCAGGGCCTGGATGGTGAGTGGCGCGTGCACCTGCGGCGGCGTCAGATTCAGCAGCACGTCGATCGCAGGATCGGCCAGGACGTCGTCCAGGCTCCGGGCAGGCACCCCCTGGTCGACGGCGACCCGCTCCGCGGCCGCCGGGACCGGGTCGGTGACGCTCACCAGTCGCAGGTTCGGCAGCCGAGGCAGACTGGCCAGGTACTGCGCGGAGATGTTGCCGCAGCCGACCAGCGCGACGGTCAGCGGCGCTGCGCTCATCGGCTCGCCCACAGCAGTCCCCGCTTGATCACGGTGTTGACCTGGGGCACCTCGAGCACCTCGACCCGGTGCCCTGGTGTGCAGACGAAGATCCGGCCCGCCCCCCACTGCCGGGTCCAGACGGCGGGTGACGTGACCAGACGCCGCCAGGGATCCCACTCCCGTACCGACTGAGTGGTGGTGGCCAGGACGTCGATGTAGTCGTCGCTGAGCACCCAGTACTGCTCGGTGACCAGGTCGAAGTCACCGATCCCCGCGGTGATCGGGTGATCCGCCGCGACCGGGAGCATCTCGACCCGATACGGCACGTAGTTGTCGGACTGCTCCCCGATCCGCTCGTCCGGGTGCTTGCCGGGGTGGCAGGCGAACTGCCCCCCGACCAGGTGCAGGTAGTCGGAGGTGTTGCGGTAGGAGTCCGCGATCCCGCCGTGCCAGCCGGCGAAGCCGGTGCCGGCCTCGATCGCCGCCCGCAGCCCCTCGAACTGCTCCTTCTCGATGGTGCTCATCGTCATGCACTGCACGATCAGGTCGGTCGCGGCCATCCGCTCGGGGTCGGCGTACGGGGCCGGCGAGTCGAACACGTCGACCCGGTAGCCGCTCCGCTCCAGGAACGGGATGAACAGGTCGGTGGCCTCGATCGGCTGGTGACCGTCCCAGCCCCCGCGGACCACGACGGCACGGCGCGCGTGGGCGGGGTCGAATCCGGGCACGGTGTCGGTAGCTGTGTCGGTCACGACGGGG
>DATDBV010000242.1:0-3139 GCA_036524715.1 Nakamurella sp.
CCGAGGGCCACCGCGAGCGCGGCGGCCAGACCGGTTCGCCCGACCCGGTCCGGGACGTCGGCGCCGTCGAGTCGGACGTAGACGATGCGGTCCGGCCGGTCGTCGGCGCCGATCTCCTGCAACAGCCGACTCTTGCCCACGCCGGGTGGCCCGGTCAGGGTGACCAGTCGGCGGCCCGCCGCCAACGCGCTGTGGACTGTCCCCATCAACTCCTCCCGGCCGATGATCGGGGTCACCGGCGCGGGCGGCCCGGTCCTGGTGGTTCGGCGTCGCCGGGGCGGGCCCGTCGGGCCGGGTGGCTCGAGCGCGACGTCCTGGCGCAGGATCTGCGCGTGCAGTCGGGCGGTCGCCGGCCCCGGTTCGATGCCCAACTCGGTTCGCAGCCGGCGAACCAGGTCGCGATAGATCTCCAGGGCCCGCACCTGGTGGTGGTCGCGGTAGCAGGCCAGCATGGCGAGCTGATGCGCGCGCTCGCGCAGCGGATGTTGCTCGATCAACCGGGCGGCCAGCGCGTACGCCTCCGCCGGCGTCCCCGCGGCCGGATGGTCCAGGATGGCCGTCGTCAGCTCCTCGACGACGGCGGTCCGGACCTCATCGAGTCGGGCGCGGTCGGGTTCGACGAGCTCGTCCCGGACGTCGTCGAACGCACGTTCGCCGCGCCAGATCGCCAAGGCGGCGCGGAAGGCCTCGCCGGCGGTCACCGGATCGCCGGCGGTCAGCAGGTTGCGCGCCTGGTCCACCAGGTCGAGGAAGGCGTCCTCGTCGGTGCTGACCGTCGGGTCGAGCTGGTACCCGTGCTCGTTGCGGGTGATGCCGCCCGGTCCCACGATGCGGCGCAATCGGGCCACCGCCGTGTGCACGACGGCCAGCCCGGTCAACTCCCGGGTCGGCGCGGGCCAGATCAAGTCGTACAACACGTCGGCCGGCACCGGTCGGCCCCGGCGCTGGACGAGGGCAACGAAGGCGTCCCGTTGGCGCTGGCCGCGCGGGGTTGCCTCCCGGTCGCCGACCCGGACGAGCAGCGGGCCAAGGACGCCGACCTGCACCAGGTCATGCAACCACATCTGCCGGACCCGCGACCTCCGGTGCGGCCATAGCGAGCAGGGTCCCCACCGGGAGCAGGTGCAGACCCGGCCGGGTCGGGTCGGGTCGACCACCCAGGCGACGGAGCCGGCGACGCTGGCCGTCGTCCGCGGCGGACAGCTGCACGAGGAAGAACTCGATGCCGCCGGCGATTGCCGATCGCGCGTCACCCCACCGGATCCACCGGACCAGGCCGACCGGCCGGCCGGCCAGCAGCGCGACGTGCACGACGTGATGGCCCGGCCGCACGTCGGCGAGTCGGCGAAGTGTGCCGGCCGGCAGGTCCGGTCGGGCCGTCTGGAACCGGCGGTACCGGGATTGCGGCGACAGGCCGGCGAACACGGCCCGGATCGTGGCCGTGTCCCCCGGGACCAGATCGACGATGACCGGGGGGTCGACATGATGCCGGCGGCCACCCTGGGCGGGCAGGCCGGTCCGGGGACCCGGGGACGGGTCGCGTGTCCGGTCGAAACGGGTCCGGTCGAAGGACTCCTCGAACAGATGGATCGTCATGTTCGCCACGATGTCGCCTCGACCTGACACCGATCTGACACCCGCCTGTCGACGGTGAATTCATCATCGCGCATCGATCGGGCACACTTTGTCCAGTTCGACCGGATCGGCGCGGACCAGCAACGACATCCCAAGGAGTCAGGCGTGCCCCAATCCGCGGCCGGGAGCCCTCGGGCAGCGGGCCCGCGCGCCCCCGCAGGTGGTCTGCCCGACACCCGCCGATGGGCGTGGCTGACCGCTCCACCCACCGCTGACGGCCTGTTCGGGCCGGTTCCGTCGTGGGAGCCCAGCCTGGGCCGGCGGCTGGCGACCTGGTCGGTCAGCATCACCGCCTTCGTGTTGTACGCATACGAATCGGTGCTGCGGCATCAGCAGTTCAAGACCACCATCGACATCACGATCTTTCAGCAGGCCATCGCCAACTACGCGCAGGGCCGGGCCCCGAACGTGCTGGTCAAGTCCCAGGCACTGTTCAACAGCCTGGGTGACCACTTCACCCCGATCATGATGACGCTGGCGCCGTTCTACCGGATCTGGCCCAGCGTCGTGACGCTGCTGATCGCGCAGGCCTTGATGCTCGCGGTCGCCGTGCACGTGGTGACCCGGGTGGCGGTGCGGCGGCTCGGCGGGCTGGGCTACTACATCGGAATCGCGTTCGCCCTGTCCTGGGGTGTCCTCAAGGTGCTGGACTTCGACTTCCACGAGGCGTGCTTCACCGTCGCGTTCCTGGCCTTGGCGCTGGAGTCCCTGCTCGACGACCGCACCGGCCGGCTGCTGTTCTGGTGCGCGGCGTTGTTGCTGGTCAAGGAGGACACCCCGCTGTTCATCGCGGGCATCGCTCTGGTCCTGGCGCTCGCCCACCGCTGGGCCCTGGCCACCGGTCTGCTGGTGGGCGCGGTGCTGGCGTTCGGGTTGCTGACGATGGTCGTCATCCCCTGGTTCAGCTACTCCGGCACGTACACCTACTTCGCGCTGGGGGGTGAGTCCGGGCCATTCGCACCGGGTCTCACGGTGCTCGGCAACCTGTTCAGCATCAACGGCGTGACGCTGCTCGGCGCCCTCGCGGTGACCGCGGCGCTGGGTCTGCGCTCGCCCCTGATGCTGGTGATGTTGCCGACCCTGGTGGCCCGGTTCGCCTCCCCGCGAGAGGTGTACCTGGAGATGCGGTTCTACTACGACGGCCCTTTGATGGTCGTCTGCTTCCTGGCGTTGGTGGTCGCCATCGCGCAGCGGCGGGAACGGCTGGGCATCACCCCCGAGCAGGTGCGGGCATTCTGGACCGCACCGCAGGGGTTGGCCACCGCGCTGCTGCTGGCCGTCGTCGTCGACTACAACGTGCACACCACCGAACTGCCGACCACACTGGCCGCCTCGCGCGAGCAGTGCCAGTTCTGCGACGCGGCCGAGCGGATGATCGCGCAGATCCCGCCCGGGGCCACGGTGATCGCCGACGTCGGGCTCCTGGGCAACCTGGCCGACCGCAACCCGGTCCTGGTCGCCGGACCGGACTGGACCGACTCCACCCACCTGCCGCTGCGGGCGG
>DATDBV010000243.1:0-2813 GCA_036524715.1 Nakamurella sp.
CTGTGAATCTCCGTGACATCACCAGCAGCCATCGAACTCCGCCGGGACGGGAGGCGTCGACATTTGTCACACCGGCGGGCGTCCGAGAGTAGAACTCGGACGGATGGGCCTGTACCCATTCCGTCCTTGTCGGAAGAATGACACGCCCGCCCGCAAAAGGGAAGGGGTGTTGCATAGATTCTTTTACAATGCGTCCGTCCGAGTCGACGATCACCCGCGCGGATCAAGTATCACAGCGTGTGACTGTAGTAGATGAGTTGTCCGGCCGGTGAAGTTGATCCGCACGGGGTCACGGCGCGCTCCTGGGTGGTCGGGGGAAGAAGCCGGAGGTGCGGGCAACATAGTCCGCATATCCCGGTCGGTTGGCGGACAGCCGCCGCTCGGTCAGCGCCTTGCCGGTCTTCGCGGTGAGCAGCCAGACCATCAGGACCGGGGACAGCACGGTCAGCCAGCCCACCCAGGACCAGGTGACCGTCAGGAAGATCCCGATCCACACGCAGGCGTCACCGAAGTAGTTGGGGTGCCGGGTGTACCGCCACAGCCCGCGGTCCAGCACCCGACCCCGGTTCGCCGGATCACGCTTGAACCCGGCCAGCTGCGCATCCCCCACCGCCTCGAAGAACAGGCCGACCAGATACACCGCCAGGCCCAACCAGATGACCCACCCGGCCGGTTCGGTGAGCAGCATCGCGACCTGCACGGGCAGCGAGACGAACCACATCACCAGGCCCTGCGGGAGCTGGACCTTGCGCACGATCACACCCGGACCGCCCGCGTCGGCGAGCATTTCGGCGTACCTCGGATCCTCCGGCAGCCCATGATTGCGCGCCAGGATGTAGCCACCGAGCCGCAGGCCCCACACGACAACCATCGCCAGCACCAGCAGGCGCAGCGTCGCATCGCCGTGGCCGGCCGACAACCCGAAGGCGACCGCCGCGATCAGCGCGAAGCCAGGACCCCACACCGCGTCGATGATCGAGTACTTCCCGGTTGCCCGACCGATGACGAAGGACGCCGCCATCACGACGACCACGGTCGCCAGGGCGCCGCCCGTGACAATCAGGAAACCCGTCATCACGCCCTCCCGTCACGTGTGCTGCAGTCCGCGCCCACGAGCGCGGCCGCCCATCATCGCGCAGCCGGGTCCCGGACCGCCCAGCCGGGTCCCGGACCGCGCATGAGCAATCCGGCTCCCACGTCGCCGGATTGCTTGCGCCCGATCCTCCTGTGCACAAAGGCGCCCTCGCAAGCTCGGTCGACTAGAGTCCGGGGGTGGCGTTGCGCTTGGTGTTCGCCGAGGACAACTTTCTGGTGCGCGAGGGCACCAGCGCGTTGTTCGCCGAGGTCGACGAGATCGACCTGGTGGCCGCGGTCGGCGACCCGGCGTCGCTGCTCAAGGCAGTCCGCGAATTCACCCCTGACGCGGTACTCACCGACATCCGCATGCCGCCCACCTTCACCTCGGAGGGCATCGAGGCGGCCAAGCAGATCCGGTCCGAATTCCCGCAGATCGGGGTCGTCGTGCTGTCCCAGTACGCCGAGGACGACCTTGCCTTCGACCTGCTGTCCGACGGGGTGGCGGGCCTGGGCTACCTGCTCAAGGAACGCGTGTCGCAGGTCGACGAACTGGTCCGCGCCCTGCAGGACGTGTGTCGCGGTGGCTCCGCGCTCGATCCGAAGGTCGTCGAGGGGATGCTCTTCCAACGCACTCGTGAGGCACGGTCCCCGCTGCACGAGCTGACCGACAAGGAGCGCGAGGTTCTCGCCGAGATGGCCGCCGGACGTAACAACGCGGCGATCGCGCGGGCCCTGTACATGTCGGATCGAGCCGTGGAGAAACACATCGGCGTCGTCTTCCAGAAGCTGGGGCTGGTCGACGAGGGCGAGGTCAATCGTCGAGTGATGGCCGTGCTGGCCTTCCTGGAAGACACCGGGCCGGGCCGCGCCCGCTAACCGCACCGATCGGGTCGGAGCGTCGACCCCGCGTGCGGACAGCCCCCGAACTGCTGACGGCTGACCCCACCGCCGGCCGGTGGTCCACCGAATCAGGGCGGTGGGCGTCCGACGAAAATACTCGGGAAGCCTTCGAATTCGCGACGGATTTCGCCCTCGCCATTCACGGTCAGCACCCTGACCAGGGCATTCACATTTCAATAACGTCATCGGTGTTCGGCTACAACACATTCTCGAAAAGAGAAGGCCAATCCGATGAGCGTCGCAGAATTCCCCGCAACCGCATTCTCCCCGGCCGCCCCGGCGATCCGCGCCGCCCATCCCACCCACCTGCACCACGCCGCGCGCGGCGCGGTGGCCGCCTCCGTGGCCGCGGTTCCCCCGATCACGATGCTGCACATGTCGGCCGCCGACCCGATCGAGCCGTCCGGCTGGACGATCAGCGACTACGTGGTCTCGCTGCCGCACGGCACCCTGCTGTTCGCGCTGACCACCGGCGCGCTGGCGATCGGTGCGGGCGCGCTCGCCCATGGTCTCGCCCCCGTGTCCGAAACCGGACGTATCCGGGCCCTGCTCGGCGTGTGGGCGGCCGGACTGCTGGTCGCCGCGGTGTTCCCCACGAACCTGCGGGGCACCCAGCAGGACCTGTCGTCGAACATCCACCTCGTTGGCGGCGGCGTGGCCTTCGCGACGCTGCCGATCGCCGCCTGGCTACTGGCCCGTCGGTTGCGTCGTGGCGCCGGCCACAGCAGCCTCCCGGCCGCGGTGCTCGGGGGGTTCGCGCTGGTCAGCGGCCTGCTGTCGACGGCATTGATCGCCAACCGGCTGCCCGGGGTGTTCGGCATGACCGACCTGATGCT
>DATDBV010000244.1:0-9711 GCA_036524715.1 Nakamurella sp.
GTTGATGGCCACGATGCCGCGGTGGGCGCGGGGCACCAGGCCGAAGTGGATGGTCTCCGGGTCGCCCAGCGAGCGACCCTCGGCGACCTTCACCGGGTCGACGTCGCCGATCAGGTCGGCGACCGCGGTGTCCGGTGTGGCGAGCTTCTCGGTGTACCGCTGCGAGCGATGTCGCCAGGCGACCGGCAGGTCGTCGCCCAGGTCGTCGGCCCGTCGGGTTGAGACCGGAGTGATCGGCTCGAATGGGTGTTCGCCCAGGTCGGAGCCTTCGATGACGGGGGTCCACTCGTCCAGCAGCATCGGCAGGGTACGCAGCAATCGGGTCTTGCCCTGCCCGCGTTCGCCCAGCAGGACGACGTCGTGGCCGGCCAGCAGGGCCCGCTCCAGCTGGGGCAGCACGGTGGTGTCGAAGCCGACGATGCCCGGCCAGGGGTTGCGGTCGGCGCGCAGTGCGGTCAGCAGGTTCTCGCGCAGCTCCTGCTTCACGCCGCGCAGGCGGTGACCGCAGGCGCGCAGTTCCCCGACGGCCCGCGGCAAGTCGGCGGGCGGATCGGTGGGTGCGGTGATCGTCACGATCCCGACGCTACGCCCGGGTCACGGCGCCCCGGGGCCGTTGTTCGCCCTCGGCGGACGGCCCCCCGGAATTCGGGCCGGGGCAGGGATCGGCCTCGAAAGGACGACCGCATGCTGCCTCGGTGGGCCGGACCTGGACCGGCTGTTCGTCGCCATGTTCCGGGAGAACCTTCCCGACGGGGACGACCCGCCAGGCGGGTCGCTGTTCGTCGCCAACGTCGGGTTCGCGGGCTGCCCGCGCGAGCATTGCCGGCTGACCCCGAAAATGAGCGGCATGCGTGACGGTCCAGGGACTTTCGACTCTGGACCGGCCCGACGTCGGAGACGATCATGGGAGTCGGGGCACGGGCGTCCCGGCCAGGCAAGGAGTCACCATGAGCACCAATGAGGAACGTCGCATCGACCAGGAAGCGGCTCGGTCGGTGGCGTCCCGGGCCGGCGGGGTCACCCGGCACGAGCGGGCGATGCAGCGCTACCTGGGGGCCGAGGCATTCGCGACCCACCCGGAGCAGGTTCCCGAGGGCTGGGCGGATAAGCCCAAGCACCCCGTCCCGCCCCGCACCAACACCCCGGCCGATTCGTAGACTCCCGTCATGGCGAAGCGCAAGTGGTCCGAACTCAGCACCCAGGCAAAGGTGGCGGTGGTCAGCCTGGCCGCGGTCGAGGTCGTGGTGACCACGATCGCCGCCCGGGACCTGCACGGCCGCACCGCGGAACAGGTGAACGGTCCGCGCTGGCTGTGGCGGATCTCGTTTCTCGTGCAGCCGTTCGGCCCGGTCGGCTACCTGCTGCTCGGCCGCAAGCGCTGACCCCCCGCGCTGAGGTCTCCGCGGGGCGCCCCCAGCGCGCCGACTTTGCGCCAGATGCAGGTTCGCGGCCGGCTTGGACCTGCACTTGGCTCAAGTGGGGGGTTGGTCGGCGGCGCGACGGGCGCGGGCCCGGCGCTTGCCCTCGTGCATGGCCGCGACCCGGGCGACCGGGATGGCCCTGCCCTCGTCGATCAAGGCCGGCGGCAACCGCTGCGGGGCCGGCATCAGCTCGCGCCACGGATCCGCGTCACCCAACAACGACGCCGCGTTGCGGATGGTGAAGTCGGACGGGTGCGCGCGATCAAGTGCGTCCCAGGCCAGCGGGAACGACACCGGAACGCCCGGCCGCAGCCGCGGGCTGTAGGCGGCGACGACGGTCGCCCCGCCGGACCGGGTGGCGTCGATGAACACCTTGCCCTCGCGGTCCTCGACGATGTAGGCGGTTGTCGCTACCTCCGGGTCGATCCGGGCGGCGCGCGCCGCCAAGGCGCGGGTCGCGGCGGCCGCCTCTTCCGCCTCCACCCCGGCAACCAGCGGCAGGAAGATGTGCACGCCCTTGGACCCGCTGGTCTTCACGGCCCCGGCCAGACCCAGCTCGTCCAGCGCCGCCCGGACCAGGTGGGCCGTGGCGACCACGACGTCGAACCCGGCGCCCGCCGGCGGATCCAGGTCCAGCACGAGGTAGCTCGGGTGCACCGAGCCGTCGGGGATCAGCGTGACGTGGTATTCGACCGCCCGCTGGTTGGCGAACCACAGCAGGGTCCGCCGGTCGTTGCCCAACGCGTAGGTGATCTCCCGGTGCGACGCGTAGGCCCACACCCGCGTGGTGCGCACCCACTCCGGGGTGTACTTGGGCAGGTTCTTCTGCATGAACGGCGGCTGTCCGGGCCGGACGCGCACCACCGACAGCGGCCGGTCGGCGAGTACCGGGACCAGCCGGGCGGCGACCGCGTCCAGGTAGTCGACCAGTTCCCGCTTCGTCTCGTCCCCGTCGGCCAGCGGCACGTCCAAATTGGTCAGCTCGACGCCGTCGCGCGTCTGCGCCGGCTGCTTCGACCGCCGAGGCCGTGCACTGTCCGCTGCCATGCCCGAACGGTAGCCGCGTGTGGGCGGATCTCGCCCGGGCGGTCTTTCGGTCGACATATGATGCCGTGGTGATATCCGGGCGGACCCGGAGATGCGTGACGTCGCCCGAGACCACGGAGAAGCCGCGACCCGCATCGACGACGGCCCAGGATCACCCCGAAGTTCGAAAGGGGGTGAGGCTCATGACCACCCCGATGCGTGAGGGCGACCTGGTCGCCGTCACGGTGACCAAAGTCCTGCCGTTCGGCCTGCTCGTCCAATCGGCCGAAGGTGTGGCCGGTCTTGTGCGTGCGGTGCACGCCGAGGTCGGCGCGGTGATCGACGTGCAGGTCCGTGAGTTCGACGGCCAGCGGTTCGCCGCCACCGTCGAGTGATCGACCGGTCGGGGCGCCGGCTTCGACCGGTGCCCCGGCCCGCCGTCGAACAACACGAGCGGGCGTGATCTGGCCTATCGTGTCCGGCGTGCGCAAGCCTCCACTGCCGGTTCGGGACGGGCTGAACCCGAGCCGGATCCGGCTGCCCGACGACGGTCCGCCGACCGTCCTGGCGTACCTGCTCGATCGTTTCGCGGTTGACGCCGACCGGGTGCGGGAGAAGGTCGAGGCCGGCGAGGTGGTGGACGGCGCCGGTCTGGTCATCGATCAGTCCACGCCTTTCGAACCCAAGCAGTGGGTGTTCATGTACCGGGACCCGGCGCCCGAGCCGCGGGTGCCGTTCGAGATCGACATCCTGCACCGGGACGAGAGCCTGCTGGTGGTGGACAAGCCGCACTTCCTTTCCACCGTGCCCCGCGGGCTGCACGTGGTCGAGTCGGCGCTGGTGCGGCTCCGCCGCGATCTCGGTCTGCCGGAGCTGAGCCCGATCCACCGGCTGGACCGGGTGACCGCCGGCGTGCTGGTCTTCTCGCTGCGCCCCGAGCAGCGCGGCGCCTACCAGACCCTGTTCGCCAAGCGGCGCGTCACCAAGTACTACGAGGCGACCGCCCTCTACCGGCGGGATGTCCCGATGCCGACGACGGTCGAGTCGCGGATCGTCAAGTATCGGGGAACGCCGACCGCGCAACAGGTTCCGGGTGAGCCGAACGCCCGCACCCGCATCGAGCTGCTCGGCGTCGACGGCGATCGTGGCCGGTACGGGCTGCACCCGGCCACCGGCAAGGTGCACCAGTTGCGGTTGCACATGAACTCGCTGGGCCTGCCGATCGTCGGCGACAACTTCTACCCGACCCTGCTGGACACCGACCGGCAGGACTACTCCAGCCCGCTGCAGCTGCTGGCAAAGTCGATCGAGTTCGCCGACCCGATCACCGGCATGCGCCGCCGGTTCACCAGCCGCCGCCGGCTGACCGGGTGGCCCGCTGCCCCCACTCCGTGTTGATCGTGGGGCGCTGCCTCCCGCCCCCACTCCGTGTTGATCATGGGGCACTGCCGGCGACACACCGACGGTTTTCGCGACACGCCGAGTTCGAGCCGGCAGAGCGCCATGATCAACTTAAGAGGGGGGAGGCGGCATGAAATCGCTGGTGCAGGAGTACATCGACGGCATCTACCGGGACCTGACCGGCGAGCGGTCGGGGTCGGTGGCCGACTACATCCCCGAGCTGGCCGTGGTCGACCCCGACTCGTTCGCGATCTGCCTGGCCACCAGCGACGGCTACCTCTACGAGGCCGGCGACAGCCGTAAACGCTTTGCCATCCAGTCGATCTCCAAGCCGTTCACCTATGCGCTGGCCCTGGCCGACCGGGGGCTGGACGTTGTGGCCGGCAAGGTCGACGTCGAGCCGTCGGGGGAGCCGTTCAACGAGATCAGCCTCGACCCCATCACCGAACGTCCGCGCAACCCCATGATCAACGCCGGCGCGATCACCTCCGCCTCGCTGGTCAACGGCGACAGCGTGCACGAGCGGTTCGAGCGGATCCGGCAGTTCTACTCCCGGTTCGCCGGGCGGGAGCTCACCCTCGACGAGGCGATGTACGAATCCGAGGACCGCACCGGCAACCGCAACCGCGCGATCGGCTACCTGCTGCGCGAGTACGGGATCCTGCAGGAGGACCCGAACACCACCCTGGGCGTGTACTTCCGGCAGTGCTCCATCGAGGTGGACTGCCGCGACCTGAGCCTGATGGCGGCGACGCTGGCCGACAGCGGGACGCACCCGATCACCGGCGACCGGGTGCTGGACTCGTCGCTGAACGAGCGAGTGCTGTCGGTGATGACCACCTGCGGCATGTACAACGCAGCCGGCGACTGGGTGACCGAGGTCGGGCTGCCGGCCAAAAGCGGCGTGGGCGGTGGCATTCTGGCCGTCCTGCCCGGCCAGCTCGGCTTGGCGGTGTTCTCCCCTCGGCTGGACGGGCACGGCAACAGTGTGCGCGGCGTCGCCGCCTGCCGGCGCCTGTCCAAGGACCTCGAACTGCACTTCCTGCACGTCAGCAGGGCCGCCCGGTCGGCCGTCCGGGCGTCGTACGACGTGATCGACCGGCCGTCCCGGCGCCGGCGCAGCCCGGCCGAGCACGACGTGCTGCTCCGGGTCGGGCAGCGGGCCCGGGTCTACGAGTTGCACGGCGATCTGCTGTTCGCCGGCGCCGAGTCGGTGATCCGCCGGCTCACAAAGGACGCCGACGAACTGGACGTGATCGTGCTGGACATCCGCGGGGTCGACGAGACCGCCGCGGTGACCCGTCGGATGATGCTGACTGCCCGGGACGCGCTGCGGGCCGACGGGGTCGAGGCGGTGCTGGTCGACCCGGCGTCGACGGTCGTCGAACTCGACCCCGACCAGGCCCGCCGGGTGCGCCATTTCGCCGACCTCAACGACGCCGTCGCCTACGCCGAGGACGTGGTGATCGCCCGCCATGCCGGCCCCGACGTCCAGGCCCGGGCCATCCCGGTCCGCGAGCACCCCCTGATCCGCGACCTTCCCGGCGATCAGCTGGCACTGGTCCAGTCGAGGCTGGAGCGTCGCAGCTACGCCGACGGCGAGGAGGTGGTCCGCAGCGGCGACCCGGCACAGGGTCTGTTCCTGATCACCGCCGGACCGGTCGAGGTGAGCGTCGAGCAGGCCGGACAGCACCACCACCTGTCGATGTTCACCGCGGGTACCACCTTCGGCGTCGCCTACGCGGTGGCCGGCCGGGAGTACGACATCGACGCCACCGCCCGCGGCGACGTCGAGGCCATGGTGCTGTCGGCAGCGGCCATCGCCGAGCTCAGCGCCACCTCCCCGGACCTGATGCTGACCCTGATGAGCCGGCTGGTGACGGGCGCGTTCGAGCACCTCGAGTGGGTGACGAGGGCTCTGGTCACCCCCGGGTGAGCGCGGGGCGGGCGCCGACCGCCGCCGCGGAACCGAGCAGCATCAGTCCCAGCACCCCGGCGAACGAGGTGAGCAGCGAAGCCGTCCAGCCGCCGGTGGCGTCGTGCAGGGCGCCGAGCACGATCGGCCCGAGGGCGGCCACGCAGTAGCCGCCGGTCTGCACGATCGAGGACAGCTGCCGGTTCTCCCGCAGCGTCCGGGCCCGCCAGACGACCACGGTGAAGATGGTGACGAACCCGCCGCCCTGCGCGACGCCGCTGCTCGCGCTCCACCACGCCCACAGGTCGGGCGCCAGCAGCAGGCCCAGCGGCAGCGCCGACCAGAGCACGCCGTTGACCAGGAACGCCACCAGCGGCCCGCCCAGCCGGTTGATGATCACCGGGGCGCCGAACGCGCCGACCAGGGCGGCGATCTGGAAGATCGAGGAGGCCGCGCTGGCCTGGCCGCGGGTCATGCCCACCTCGTCGGCCAGCACGGTGGGCAGCCACGCGGTCAGCCCGTAGTAGGCGTAGGCCTGCCCGGCGAACGCGGCCGTCAGCAGCCAAGTGGACGGTCGCCGGAACACCGACGACCCCCGTCCGGCCTCGGCGGCCGGCTTGCCGCGCGGCCCCGGCGGTGCGGGTGGCGCCGGCGGTTCGGGCTGCGCCGGCTTCGGTCGGCGGCGGGCGCGTACGGTCAGCGGGCCCCAGACCAGCGCCGCCAGCGCCGGCACGACCGCGGCCGCGGCCAGCGCGACCTGCCAGCCGAAGGCCGCCGCCAGCGGCCCGCTGACGGCGAGCACCAGCATCGACCCGACGTTCAGTCCGGCGGTGTAGGCGCCGGTCGTCAACGCCGCGCGGGTCCGGAAGTCGCGGCCGACGATCAGCGGACCGAGCAGGTTGCCGACGGTGATAGCCAGCCCGATCAGCACGGTGCCCACGAAGGCGGCCGGCACCTCCCCCGCCGATCGGACCAGGATGCCGACGAAGATCACCAGCAGCGTGCCGAGAACGGAGATCTCGATGCCCAGGCGGCCGATCAGGCCGGAGGCGGCGGGCGAGGCCAGCCCGAAGCACAGCACCGGCAGGCTGGTCAGCAGGCCGACGGTGCCGGCGGTCATGCCCAGATCCGTCTGCAGGTCAGCGGCCACCGCCGAGATGGCCACCAGCGGGCCGCGCAGGTTCAACGCCAGCAGCAGCAGACCGACCAGCGCACCGGCCTTGGACGGCGGTGGGTGCGGTTCGGACACGCGCGCCTGACCTCCTCGTCACCCGGGGCGAGCGTCGCCCGGGACCATCCTGCCCTCCGGCCGGACGGGTCCTTGCCGGGCCCAGGATCGACCGGCTAATCCAGGTCCGGCATGGTGGGACCGGGACGCCGCGTCGACGGAGCGCGAACCCCGAGGGGATGCATGACGGCCGCCACCGAGCCCACCGTCCGCGCCATCCACACCGCGCTGGGGGACGTCGACTGCGTCGTCGGCCACGGTCCGCCGGTGCTCGTCGTGAACGGATCGCCGGGCGGCACGATGCGGCCTGGCGATGGCCCGCTTCCTGGTCGCGGACGGGTTCCGGGCGATCGTGCCGGACCGGCCGGGCTACTTCGACACCCCACTGAGCTCCGACCGGACCCCGGATCAGCAGGCCGACCTGTACGTCGCGCTGGGCAGTTCGCGGCGATCGAATCGCCGGTCCTGATCGTCCAGGGCACCGCGGACACCGACGTGCCGCCCGAGTACAGCGGGTTCGCCGCCGAGTGGATCCCGGGGGCGGAGCTGGTCGAACTGGCCAGCGGCACACACCTGGCGTTCTGGGTGCACCCGGACTCGGCGGCGGTGCGGCAGCGGGCGATCGACCTGTTCCGGTCGTCGGCCGGTCGGCCATCGATTCAGCGGCGGGGACGGCCCCGAGCCGAGATCACCGCCACCCCCACCAGGACCGCAAAGACCCGGAGCCCCCGTGCGGTCCGGACGATCCGACGGTCGATCGGGGCGGCGCCGCGCCAGGCGGCGGAATGATGTTCGGTGCGTTCGGTCATGCGGTATCTGAGGCCTGGATCACATCCGTAGATACCCGTGACGCCCGGTCAGGTCATCCGATCGACCAGCTCGTCCAGGACGCCCCGCCAGTGCGCTCGCTGACGCTCCCGCTCGTCCGGGTCGGCCAGCCGCTCCTGGTGGAACCGGACGACGGTCCTGCCGCCCCGGGACGAGACCGTCACCTGCACGATCGACTCGTGGTCCCAGTCGTCAGGTCGCCAGGTGAGGCGAACCCGGTCGTTCGGGTGAAAGCTGCGAATCTCGCCGGCGGTGCCGTCGGTGGTCCGGTAGGTGGTGCCCCGCTCGGCCGGCAGGTTCACGCCGTCGCCGAGCCAGGTGCGCGTGCCCTCGCCGCTGACGAGGATGTCCCAGATCCGTTCCAACGGAATGTCAACGGTGCGGGAGACGCCGATCTCGAAGCCCGCTTCGCGGGTCAGCCCGACGGGCCGCTCACTCATGGTCCACCTCCTGGTGTCGGGTCCGGTGCTCGCGGACCTTGTGCCGGTTGCCGCAGCGCCGCATGGAGCACCACCGGCGGCCGCCCGGCCGGGAGGTGTCCAGGAAGACCAGCCGGCAGTCGTCGGCGTCGCATTCCCGCAACCGGTCGCCGGCTCGGCCGAGCACGACCATGGCGTCCCGGGCGACGGTGGAAAGCACCGCCGCCGCGTCCGTCGGGGTCTGCCACCCCGATCCCCAGGTCGGGACCAGCGGCGGCGCGTCCGCGGCGCGCTCGATCGTGCTCCGGTCCGCGGCGGACGCATCGGAGCCGGCCAGGGCGGCCCGGGTCGCCCGCCACAGCGCATCCCGCAGCTCTCGCGCCGATCCGACGCCGGCCGGATCGACCCCGACGCCCGCGCCGGCCAGCGCCAACCGGCTCGCGCCGACCCATTCCCGCAGGTCATCGGGCTGATGCAGGCGGTCCCAGACGGCCAGGTCGCCCGGTCCGCCGGTGAGCAGGAACTCCAGGAACAGGGCGCCGGGGTCGAACCGCCAGCGCACCCCGTCCCGGGGGGTGAGGACGATCCCGACGTCCGTCATGAAACCATTATAACCGGTTACGACGGTCCGTCCAGGGGTTCTTGTTGGATCGGGGCGTGGGCAACGGGTCAGGGTTCGGCTTCGACATGGGCACCCGGCTGCCCGGCCGGCCGGGACGGACCGGCGTCATCACCACCCCGCACGGCCCGATCCGCACCCCGGCGTTCATCGCGGTCGGCACCAAGGCCACGGTCAAGTCGCTGTTACCCGGGTCGGTCGCCGAGCTGGGCGCGCAGGCCGTGCTGGCCAACGCCTACCACCTCTACCTGCAGCCCGGACCCGAGATCGTCGAGGCGGCCGGCGGTCTCGGCGCATTCATGAACTGGCCCGGCCCGACGTTCACCGACTCCGGTGGGTTCCAGGTGATGTCGCTGGGCGTCGGGTTCAAGAAGGTGCTGGCGATGAACACCGCCGGCCTGCAGTCCGACGACGTCATCGCGCCGGGCAAGAACCGGCTGGCCACCGTCGACGACGACGGCGTGACGTTCAAGTCGCACCTGGACGGGTCGATGCACCGGTTCTCGCCGGAAATCTCGATGCGGATCCAGCACCAGCTGGGCGCCGACATCATCTTCGCGTTCGACGAATGCACCACCCTGATGAACACCAGGATCTACCAGGAGCGGTCGGTGGTGCGCACCCAGGAATGGGCCGTGCGATGCCTGACCGAACACCGCAGGCTCACCACCGAACGGGTCGGCCGGCCGTACCAGGCGCTGTTCGCGGTGGTCCAGGGCGCGCAGTACGAGGACCTGCGCCGGCACGCCACCCGGGGCCTGCTCGCGCTGGACGCCGGTGCGGCGGAGCAGGGACGAGGGTTCGACGGCTACGGCATCGGCGGTGCCCTGGAGAAGCAGAACCTGGGGACCATC
>DATDBV010000245.1:0-4743 GCA_036524715.1 Nakamurella sp.
ATCTTCGACATCGCCGGCACCATCGGGTCCGGGTGGCTGACCGACCGGGTCGACCCCCGGCTGCTGCTGGTCGCCTACTACGCCTTCCGGGGCGTCGGCCTGGCGCTGCTGCCGTTCCTGCTGTCGGATTCGATCCACCCGAGCATCGTGGTGTTCGTGGTGATCTACGGGCTCGACTGGGTGGCCACCGTGCCGCCGACGGTCGCGCTGTGCCAACGGATCTTCGGCGTCGACGGCACCGTGGTGTTCGGCTGGGTATTCGCCTCGCACCAGGTCGGCGCGGCCGCCGCCGCCCTGGGCGCGGGGATGATCAGGGACCAGACGGGCTCCTACACGCTGGCCTGGCTGTCCGGCGCGGCCCTGTGTCTGCTGGCGGCGGCACTGTCGGTGGTCACCCGGGGCCACCGACGGGCCCGCCTCGGCGACGCGGCGCCGGACCCGGCCGCGGTCCGCGGCGCTTGACAGCAGGGCCGCCGGCCCGTCGATGACGGCGGCGATCGGAATCGTGACGGAATCGTGACGGCACGGGGCGGCGTGCGGCTCCGCTGGGCTCACCGCTCGATCCTGCCCCCATTCGTGCCCGATCGGGCATTCGAACGACAGGCGTCCACGATGGTGTGGAACTCGCTGCCATCCGTATCCGGACCGGCTCGAAACGTCCCATAGTGGACGAGAAGACGACTGGGGGGCAGCGTCGGGACGGAACGGCAGTGAGCGGATCGACAACCGCGCCGGCGCGGCAGCTCATCGATGAGTTGATCGATCGCGCCCATTCGGAATGGCCGTCGGTCACCTTCATCATCGCGCTGCCGACCGGGGAGCAGGTACTGCTCCCCCATCACCTGGCCGGACTTGCCCCGTGCCGCGACGGGCACGCCGGCTACTTCAGCTCGGTGATCCGTCCGCACTGCGCGGTGGACCCGGTGCCTCGGGGTGCCGGCACCTGTCGAATGGTGCCGCTGCGTCGCCCGCCCGGGGGGCGTCAGCCGCCCGAGTACCGGCTGACGCTGCGGTCCGGTGAGGTCACGACCTACCCCTGACAAGCCCCTGACATGCAGGAACCGCCCGACGCGGGAGGCATCGGGCGGTTCCGGTGGACGATCCCCGGACGTGCGCCTCTCGGCACGTGGTCGCTCGCGGCGACTGAAAGGGGTGGAGCCCGGGGCATGTTCTGCGGGGACCGTCGATATGGACAACCGGCCGGCCGCCCCCTTCCTTCCCCAGCACGCCGTGACCTGCGTCACACGTCCGGCCCGACCGCCCGCCCGTTCGGGTTTTCATGATCATCCCCGCCGGCGGCTGGTAGATTTTCCGTGCCGGCGAGGCCTCCGGCGACCTCGGGTGCGAGCTGCAGGTGGCGGAGATGGCGAGCGGCATCGTCGGCTGGATGCGGGCACACGATCCGGACTCCTCCGCACTGGCCAAGGCGATCAAGGTCGCGGTCGCGGTGACCACCGGGCTGGCCATCGGCACCGCGGTCGGCGACCCGCAGCTGAGCCTGTTCGCCTCGTTCGGCGGCATCGCGCTCCTGCTGTTCGCGGACTTCCCGGGCAGCGCAAGCGCCCGGCTGGGGGCCTATCTCGGCCTGTTCGGGGTCGGTCTCATCCTCATCGCCATCGGCACCCTGCTGGCCGAAGTGCAATGGCTTGCGGTGGCCGGGATGGCGGTCGTCGGCTTCCTGGTGTTGTTCTGCGGGGTGCTCAGCGCGGCGATCGCCGGGGCCGCCCGGGCGGCCCTGCTGGCCTTCATCCTGCCGGTCATGGTGCCGGCGACGGTCTCGGACATCCCGTCCCGATGGGCCGGCTGGACGCTGGCCGCACTGCTGGCGATCCCGGCGGCGGTGTTCCTCCGGCCGCCCCGGGATCACGATCGGCTGCGCCGGGCGGCCGGCGGAGCCTGCGCCGCCCTGGCCGACCAACTGGCGGCGTGGGTGTCCGGGGCCGACCGCCCCGACCTCGCCCGGGCGCTCGAACAGGCCGGCCGGGCGGTCGGCGAGCTGCGGGTGCAGTTTCGCCGCACCAGCGTGCGCCCGGTCGGTATGACCAGCGGCAGTCGCCAGCTGATGCGACTGACCGATCGCCTGGAATGGCTGCACACGGTGATCGACCGCCTGCCCGGCACACCCGGGCGGACCGCGGAGCAGGTCAGGGTGGCCGACGCCTGCGTGCGGACCTTGCGGGACGCTGCTGCCGTGCTGGCGCAGGCACCGCGCCGCCCGTCCTTCGCGACCCGTCAGGAACTGTCGGTCGGCCTCCGAACGCTGCAGCAACTGCATGTCGCCACCGAGACCTTCGCCCGGTTGGTCGAATCCGCGTCGGCGCCGGATCCCGCGGTGCACCCGTCGACGATGCTGGAGGTGGTGTACACGACCCGGCTGACCGGCCTGACGGTCGCCGCGGCGGCGGCCGCCGACGCCCGGCCGCTGCTCGACCGGCTGCTGGGCCGCATCCCGCCGGCGACGGCCACCGCCGCGGTGCTGCCGGTGTACCGGGTGCTGACCGGCCACCTGACGGTGCGGTCGGTCTGGTTCCAGAACAGCGTCCGGGGCGCGTTGGGGCTGACGATCGCCGTGGCGATCACCGAGATCACCGACGTGGCCCACGGCTTCTGGGTCGTGCTCGGCGCCATGTCGGTGCTGCGGACCACCGCCATCACGACCGGATCGACCGCGCTGCGGGCCGTCGGCGGCACCGTCATCGGCTTCGCGGTGGGCTCGATGATCATGCTGGTGGTCGGCACCACCCCCTGGCACCTGTGGCTGATCCTGCCGGTCACGCTGCTGGTCGCCGCCTACCTGCCGGCGGCGGTGTCGTTCATCGCCGGCCAGGCGGCCTTCACCGTGCTCGTCGTCGTGCTGTTCAACATCATCTCGCCGACCGGCTGGCAGGTCGGGCTGGTCCGGGTCGAGGATGTGCTGTTCGGCTGCGCGTCCGCGCTGATCTCCGGGGTGCTGCTGTGGCCGCGCGGCGCCGCGGCCGCCATCCGGCAGGCGCTGGCCGAGTACTACCGCCGGGCCGCGGACGCCGTCGTCGCCGCTGCGGACCACGTCGTCGGCCACGAGGTCGAGGGCTCGATCGGTCCGGCGTTGTCCGAAGCGGCCCTGGCCTCCCTGCGGCTGGACGACGCATTGCGCGAATACCTGTTCGAACGCGGCAGCCGGAACGTGCCCCTGGAGTCGCTCACCGCGCTGACCAACGGGGCCGGGCGGATCCGGATGACCGCCGAGGCGCTGGCCGAGCTGCCGCGGGTCACCGATCCGACGCGAACGACCGCCGACGCGCTGACCGGGTCGGCGGGCGATGGTCGCGAGTGGTTCGAGCGCCTGGCCGGCCGGGTCGAGCACGATCGCCGGCCGGTCCCGCCGCTACCCGCCCCGGTCGATCCGACCGCCGAGCGCACCGTTCTCGCCGACGCCCGGCACACCTGGGGCACGCACCCGGCGACCGGCGTACCCGCCGGCCTGCTCGCCGACGGCCGCACCCTGTGGGTGGCCGCGCTGTACCTGGACAACCTGAGCTGGGTGCAGCGGCGGCTGGTCGGACCGGCGGACACGCTGATGGGTCAGGTCGCGACCCTCCCGGCCGGCGAATCCACGAGGGTACGGGCACCCGGATGACCGGCGCCGGCCGCTCGGCCCGGCCGCTCGGCCCGGCCGCGCCGACCGGTCCGGGGACCGTTCGCCCTGGTCGCGGTGACCGTGCTGATCCTGCTGCATGTGGTGCCCTGGTCGGTGCTGGTGCTCGCGCCGGCCTGGCCCGCCCGGCTGTTCTGGGTGGGCACTGGCCCGCTGGTGGCCGCGGCGACGCTGTTCCCGGTCGCGATGGTGCGGGGCCACGGCCGTCGCGCTCAGGACGGCTGGGCGGTGGCCGGCGACACCTGGCTCGGCCTGGTCTGGATGCTGTTCGCCTGGTCGGTGGTCGGCGGGCTGGTCGACCTCGCCCTGCTCGTCGCCGGCGCCGGTCCGGCGGGCCGACGGTGGGTCGCCGTCGCGGTGCTGGTCGTCGTGGTCGTCCTGGCGGCCTGGGGTCTGGTCGAGGCCCGGCGGGTCCCTCGGGTCCGGCGCACCCAGATCGTGCTCGACCGGCTCGACCCGGCCCTCGACGGGGTGACGATCGCCCTGCTCGCGGACACCCACTACGGCCCGATCGACCGGGCCGGGTGGTCGGCCCGGCTGATCGCCGCGGTGAACCGCCTGGACCCCGACATCGTCGCGCACGCCGGGGATCTGGCCGACGGGTCGGTGGCCCGGCGCCGGCCGCAGGTGGCCCCGTTGGGTACCGTGCGGGCAAGCCTGGCCCGGGTGTACATCACCGGCAACCACGAGTACTTTGCTCGCCCATCAGCCCAGACAGGTCTGGGCTGCGGTGGCGGCCGGGGTCGACCTGCAGCTGTCCGGGCACACCCACGGTGGCCAGATCTGGCCCTTCCACCTGCTGGTCCGCGCCGAGCAGGGCACCCTGCATGGGCTGACCCGACCCGGCGAACGCACCCAACTCTACACCACCCGGGGCGCCGGATTCTGGGGCCCGCCGTTCCGGGTCGCGCCCAGCGAGATCAGCCTGCTGGTGTTGCGGCCCAGCCGGCGCAGCGGTGGTTGATCATCCCGGTCGATCGGGGGCTTATCCCTACTCCCCGGCGCCCGCACGCGGACCAGAATGAACCACATGGACACCGCCCGCCTGCCCGACCCGCGACCGGCCGACCGCTGGGCGCTCTTCGGCATCGCGGTTGCGCTCGTCGGGC
>DATDBV010000246.1:0-4703 GCA_036524715.1 Nakamurella sp.
ATCACATTGCGATGCTGCTCGACCCGCTGACCCGCCTCACTGGACGAGACGAACAACAGGGCGTCGACACCGGCGAAGGCCTGTTCGAGAGCCGCCCGATCGGCGTAGGCCGCCGCCCGGACCCGAACGCCCCGATCGGCCAGCGCGCTTGCCTTGGCCGGGTCGCGCACGACGGCGACGATCCCACCCGGCGCCTCGGTCGCCAGCAGCCGGTCGATGATGAGGGCCCCGAGATGCCCGGTGGCTCCGGTGACGGCAATGGTCATGGTGATCCCTTCACGAACTACTTGAACGCTCAATGACTGTACTTCTGGGCCAACGCCGAGGATCGCGGCGATGTTCCCGAATCCGGCTCGGAATCGAGGGCGGAGTTTCGGTTGTCCCCGGCGGCCCGGAAGGACCGGAACTCCTCCCTCGATCCGGCCGGATGGACATCGCCAGGACGACAGGGTGAGACACGCAGCGCCGACCGGCCTGATCGCGTCGCATTCATCCAAACGGCCACGAGCGGGTGTATCCAGCTCAGCGCCGCTGCACCGGACAGCTGGCGCCGAGATCCGGAAGGACCGCCGTGTACCAGACCAGCGATATTGTGGACGCCCCGCTCGCGGACGTCTGGGCGTGGCACACCCGACCCGGCGTGCTGCAGCGCCTGGCGCCGCCCTGGCAACCTGTTCGCGTCGATGCCGAAGCCGGGTCGCTGCGAGATGGCGCAGCGGTGCTGACGCTGCCGGGCGGGATTCGGTGGGTTGCGACCCATCAGGCCGACGGCTACCTCCCTCGACGCCGATTCGTCGACCGGCTGACCTCCTGGCCGCTGGCCTCGATACTTGCCTGGCGTCACGAGCACCTGTTCTCCGACATCGATGTCGACCGCACCGAGGTGACCGACCGTGTTCATACCCGGATCCCGGATCGGCTGCTGCGGACCATGTTCGCCTACCGGCAGCGCCAGCTGGCAGACGACCTGGCCGCACACCGCTGGGCGAGCCTCCTGCACACGGCCCCGTTGACGGTGGCCGTCACCGGTTCCTCCGGTCTGGTCGGAACCGCCCTTTGCGCGATGCTGACCAGCGGCGGACATCGGGTCATCCGGCTCGTCCGACGCGAGCCATCAACAGGGGGCGAGCGCCGGTGGAACCCGCTGGACCCGCACCCCGACCTGCTTGACGGGGCCGACGCGTTGATCCACCTGGCAGGGGAACCGATCACGGGGCGCTTCGACGCCGGACACAAGGCAGCCATCCGCGACAGCCGAATCGCGCCCACCGATCGGCTTGCCAGGCTTGCCGCCCGCGGCGGGCCCGGGCACCCGGTGGCATTGGTCTGCGCTTCCGCTGTCGGCATCTACGGGCCCGACCGACGCGAGGAGATACTGACCGAGGACTCGGAGCGGGGCGATGGGTTCCTCGCCGACGTGGTCGCCGCCTGGGAGCAGGCGGCCGACCCGGCCCGCCAGCGAGGACTGCGCGTCGTGCACGTCCGCACCGGCATCGTGCAATCCGCGGCTGGCGGATCGCTACGGCTGCTGCGGCTGCTTTTCGAAACCGGACTGGGCGGCCGGCTGGGCGACGGCCAACAATGGACCCCGTGGATCGGCCTGGACGACCTGCTGGACGTCTACCTTCGCGCCCTGGTCGACCCGCACCTGCTGGGTCCGGTCAACGCCGTTGCCCCCGAAGCGGTCCGCAACGCGGCCTTCAGCCGCGTACTGGCACGAGTCCTGTGCCGGCCGGCCATCGTGCCGGTGCCGTCGCTCGGCCCCCGGCTGCTGCTCGGCCAGGAAGGCGCCGCGGAGCTGGCGTTGGCGGGCCAGCGGGCGGTTCCCGACCGGCTGACCGACATGGGCCACCATTTCCGGTTCACTACGCTGGAGCCGGCATTGCGGCACCTGCTGGGTCGTTTGCCGTGATCCAACCCTTGCGGATCCGGCGTGATCGTCGGCGAACACCCACGATCAGCCCACCCAAGGTCGCGTCGATTGGTGGGACCTGTTGGACACGTCCCGCCGCCGTTCGTCTACGGCATGGGCGCCGGGCTCGGCACCTTGAACATGCGCACCGGACGGCAGCGGCTCTGCCAAAGCTGTCACCTGAGCTGGGGAGCTGACCAATGACCGCCAGGCCTGCCATCATGTGGTTCCGCCGCGATCTGCGGCTCGCCGACAACCCCGCCCTGCTCGCCGCCGCCGACCGCGGCCCGGTGCTGCCCGTGTTCGTGCTCGACCCGGCGCTGATCCGCCCATCAGGACTTGCCCGGACGTTGTTCCTCTACCGCACGCTGCGCGTGCTGGATGGCCAGCTGCGCGAACGAGGCGGTGCGTTGACCGTGCGCGCCGGGAACCCCGTCGACGAGATAGCCCGACTTTCCGTTGAGCTCGGCGCGGGCACCGTGCATGTTTCCGCCGATTTCGGGCCTTACGGCGCCGGCCGCGACAATGCCGTCGAACGAACACTCGACGAGCGCGACATTCCCCTGGTGCATCCGGATCGCCCTACGCGGTGACGCCGGGCCGCATCCGCAATGGCTCCGGTCATCCCTATCAGGTGTTCACGCCCTTCTACCGGGCCTGGCGGCGACACGGATGGCGCGGTCCGGCCCCGGCACCGAACGCGGACACCCGCTGGCTCACCGATGACGGGGACCCGATTCCCGATGACCCCGCCGGCACGGACAGGTCGCTGCCCGATGCGGGCGAGACCGCCGCACGGGTTGCCTGGGAACTCTTTCGCCGCGACCGGCTGGCGCGCTATCCGCAGGACCGCGACCACCCGGCCAGCGGCGGCACGTCAAACCTGTCGGTGCACCTCAAGTTCGGCACCATCCACCCTCGCACCCTGCTGGCCGGGCTGTGCCCGGACGACGACGCCTTCGCCCGCCAACTCGCCTGGCGCGATTTCTATGCGGCCGTTCTGCACTTTCGGCCCGACACCGCCCGACACGACTTCCAGTCGGCCATGGCGCGCCTGCCGCACGCCACCGGCGATCCGGCCGAGCAGCACTTTTCCGCCTGGTGCGCGGGCCGCACCGGCTACCCGATCGTCGACGCAGGCATGCGCCAACTCGTCTCGACCGGGTGGATGCACAACCGGGTGCGCATGATCGCTGCATCGTTCCTGGTCAAGGACCTGCACATCCGGTGGACCCGCGGGGCGCGGTTCTTCATGCAGCACTTGGTCGACGGCGACCTGGCCAACAACCAGCACGGCTGGCAGTGGACCGCCGGCACCGGCACCGACGCCGCGCCCTACCACCGGATCCTGAACCCCGTTGTCCAGAGCCGGCGATTCGACCCCGACGGTGACTACATCCGCCACTGGGTGCCGGAACTGAAAGACCTTCCGGCACCGGAGATCCACGCACCGTGGGACCGGTCGGGCGGCCCGACCGTCGACTACCCGGATCCGATCGTCGACCACCGCGCCGAACGCCAGACCGCGCTGGACAACTATCACTCGGTCCGGCGCGGCATCTGACATCCCCACTCATGCCCGCTCCGCGACCGGAAGCGCATCGGTGTTTTGGCAGTGGCCCGTCGCGCGGGGTTCTGTGGCGGATCGCGATCGCCCAGAAGGGTCGGTAGCCACCAAGAGCGTCCGGGCACCGGCGTCGGAGTCAGGCGAAAGTGCCGCGCACCAAACTGATCCCGGAGTGCGTGGGATCGCCGTCGAGCGGTTCGTCGGAGATGTCGACCGTCCGGTACTCGTTCGTGTCGATGCCCGCTGGAACGGTGAACGAGCCCGTCCCGTCGGCCAGGACGCCCAGCGACACCATCCGGCCGTCGTCGCCCAGCAGCCAGACCTCAAAGGCAGTGCCGCCGGCCGCGGGCAGGCCGGTGGCGTCCACCCGAACCTGCTCGCCGGACCGCGCCGTCACCAGCTCGGCGGTGCCCAACGGGCTGTCGGTGGGTGGCAGCGGGCCACCCGCGACGGGCGACAATGCCGTCATTGCGTCAACAGTGACCGAGTCCGCCCGGTTCTGCACCAGGAGCACTCCGCCCGCGCCGATGGCCACCCCCACCGCCGCCGCGGCGATCGGCGCCACCCACCGCCGCCATCGGTGCCGTGGGTGAGCGTCCGCTGCCGGCGACGGCTGCGGGGCCTCGGCATCGACGGCCGTCAGGTCGTGCCGCGTGAAACCGAGTTCGTCGGCGATCGCCATCCACACATGCTCGGCGGGTGCCGGCGCGTCCCGGCCGTAGTCGCTCAAACCGGCCAGATCGATGGTGCTCCGGAAGGTCTCGACCTGCTCGGTGCAGGTCGCACAGCCGTCGACATGGGACTGCGCGGCATCGTCCAGGGTCTCGCCCAGCGCGACCAGCGCGAGGTCGTCGGGGTCGGGATGGGGCACCTCAGGATGTGGCACGTCAGGATGTGGCACCGTCCACCTCCCAACGCTTGCGCAGCTGGATAAGGGCCCGCCGGATGTGGCTCTTCACCGTGCCGATCGGCAGCCCAGTGGTCGCGGCGATCTGCGAATGGCTCAGCTCGCCGTAGAAGGCGAGCAGCACCACCCGGCGCTGCTCCTCGGGCAGCAGGTCCAGTTCGTTGCCGACCACCACCCGATCCACCACACGGTCCGCCGGGGCGGATTCGCTGACGGCGGGCGCGATTTTCTCGGCGGCGGCGGTGATCCGCCGGTCCCGGTCGAGTGCGGCGTACCGATCGGCGACGAGCCGGCGGGTGATGCCCAGCAGCCAGGCG
>DATDBV010000247.1:0-12887 GCA_036524715.1 Nakamurella sp.
CGTGGCGGTGTCCAGGGTGAGCGCCCATTGGGTGTCGTCCGGAGTGCTCAGGAAATACTCGACCTGGTCGAGGTACCCGCGGGCGTACCGCTCGGTCAGGTCGGCGATCACCTCATCCGGCAGCGCCTTGCGCCAACCCAGTAGGGCCAGGCTGGCCGCGAACCGTTGCAGGTCCCAGGTCCAGTGGCCGAGGTAGGCCTCGTCGAAGTCGTTGACGTCGAACACGAGTCGGCCGTCGCTGTCCAGATAGGTGCCGAAGTTCTCGGCGTGCAGATCACCCTGGATCCAGGTCCGGGATCCCCGGTCGTCGACCCACCGGTCGTCCAGGCGCGCGATGTCCGCGTAGAACACGCAGGCGCTGCCCCGGTAGAAGGCGAACGGATCGGCAGCCATCTTGCGGAACTTCGTCCGGAAGGCCGCCTGGTCGGCGTGCATCAGCGGTTCGAACGCCTCGGTGAGGCGGTCCACGAGCACGGTCGTGCGCTCGGCGTCGTCGGCGGCCAGTGGACCGAGCACATCAACCATCAAGCCACCACAATCACGAACGGGCAGCACGGGTCAGCCGAAATGGGGCCAACCAACACGCCGCTTGCACGGTCCAGTCAACGCCACACCGCCGGTCGACCGCATCGACCGACCCGGCGGTTGGCGCTGCCCTGGGTGGAGCGGTCAAGATCAGTCGACGCCCACCCCGATGAGGTCGAAGTCGCTCTCCAGCCCCGGCTCGCTGGCGGCCGTGGCGATCTCCACGCTCAACCGGTCGATGGAGGACAGCAGCGCACCGTGCTGCTTCCACGCCGCCTGGTCCTGCTCGGGCCGGACCGCGAGCAGCGAGTTCAGCAGCTGCTGCTGCTCGTCGAGGTCTGCCAGCAGGGCATGCACCTGGGAGCGTGCCTGCTCCGGGTCGTCCGCGCCGGCGATGGGCGCAACGGCGTCGATGGCCGCGGCGGCGGTGGTCAGCACGTCGGCCAGGGCCGCCCGCTGACGCGTGGTGTAGGCGTCCTGCTGCTGCGTTTCGGGCATGTAGTAGGTGCGATCCAGTACTGCCCGGGCGGTGGTGTCCAGGGTGATGTGGGCCCGCTCCAGGCCGGTGAGCGTGCTGCGCAGCCGCGGCCGCGCCCGCCGGGCGCTGCGGGCCCGCGGGTGCAGCCGCGCGCTCTCCTCGGCCTGCGCCACCGCCTGGTCCACCCGCACCACGTCCGTACGAAGCGCTCTGGCCTCCCGCAACCAGTGATCCGCAGCCTCCCGGGACCACACCGGCCGGCGCAGCCCCTCGGCGAAGCCCCGACTGAAGTCCGCCATCCGGTGGGCGAGCTCGCCGATCGCCTCGCCGGCGGGCTGCGTGTACAGCGGTGGCGCGACGAGCACGCTCACCGCGACGCCGACGACGGCACCGACAATCGCCTCACCGACCCGCGACGCCCCGAGCCCACCGGTCGCCCCGACCTCCAACAGCAGCATGGCGGTGATCGGCGCCTCGAACAGGTGCGGGCCGAGCCGCAGCAGCTTGCCGACCAGCAACGAACCGGCCACCACGGCACCGAGGCTCCACCAGGTCACCCCGGCAACGTTGGCGACCAACACCGCCACCAGCACCCCCGCCAGCACAGCGACGACCTTGCCGATGCCGTGCGCGACCGTCTTGTACAGGGTCAACTGCACGACCAGCAGCGCGACCAGCGGGGCGACCATCGGGTGGTCGGACACGCCAAGGGCGGCCGTCAGCAGATAGGCGGCGACCACGGCGAACGTGGCCTTGGCGGTGCGCAGGCCAGGCGCCGGCCTGCCGCGCAGCACAGTCCAGCGAACACGCAGACGTTCCAACAGGGACGACATCAAGAAGACCTTCCGGGTCGATCGAGCGGGGCCAACTGACCTCCGCCTGGCATCGGCACGGGGACGACCGCCCTGGCGGCCCCTTCGGATGAAGGACGCACCGCCGGCGCGCATGGGCCCGCCCGGTGGGCAAGATGTGCGCGGCGTCACCGTCGATTCAAGGGTGAGTGTGGCAAGCGACTGTATCGATTAAGTGACCGGCACCGGGACAGGCCGTGAACGTGGCATGAGTTGCCCGGGTCGGTCCGTGGCAGGGCGTCCCGGACGAGGCCTGGGGTGGCTCCGGCCCGAATATGGGCAGTCGCTCCCGATGCCCGGCCCCGGGGCCGCGGCGGAAAGTTGTCCGTACGCCGGCGGCACAGAGTCGCCGGGACAACCGAAGGAGCAGACATGCCCCGCTTCCTGATCGAGCGCGAGTTCCCCGGCGCGGCCGACCTCACGATGGACGAACTGGCCGCCATCGCCCGCACGTCCAACGAGGTCGCGGCGTCCCTGGGCGTCCCCTACGTCTGGGTGACCAGCTACGTGGCCGGCGACAAGATCTACTGCGTGCACGAGGCGCCGGACGCCGAGGCCATCCGGGAGCACGCCCGCCGGGCCGGGTTCCCGTGCACCCTCGTCGCCGAGATCACCAACGAGTTCGGGCCGCGGACGGCCGACCTGATGCCGGTCAGGTGACCACCGCCGTCCGTCCGACCGGGCAGGGAGGGGCGGCCCCGTTCGGGACCGCCCCCCTCGCCGGCCGGGTCCGGGTCCCGGTCACCGCGGCACCGGTGCTCGACCTGGCCGGGTCGAGCTCCCGCGTGGCGGGCCCGAACTACGCTCCTTTGATGGAACTGGTCGAACGGGACCACCAGCTCGCGGTGCTGCGGGCCGCGGTGGCCGGGTCCCCGGCCGGCGAGGGGTCCGGCATCGCCGTGGCCGGAGAACCCGGCGTCGGGAAGTCGGCCCTGATCGCGGCTGCCTGCCGCACCGATTCGGCCGTCCGACTGCTGCGCGCGAGCTGCGATCCGCTGAGCACACCCCGCCCGCTGGGTCCGTTCCGGGACCTGGCGGCCGAGGCCGGCTACGCCGACACCCTCGTGCGGGACGATCTGATGCTGTCCGAGATCTGCGAGGAGATCTACCGCGCGGTCCGCAACGAGCCGACCGTGCTGGTCATCGAGGACCTGCACTGGGTCGACGCCGCATCGATCGACGTGTTGCGCTTCCTGGCCAACCGGGTGTCGTCGATGCCGCTCGCCCTGCTGGTCAGCTACCGCGATCACGAGATCGGCCCAGGGCATTCGGCCCGGGTGCTGCTCGGCGACTTCGCCCGGCTGGACGCGCTGACGACGCTGCGGTTGGACCCGTTGTCGCCGGCCGGCGTCCGCGAATTGCTGGCCGGAACCGGGCTGGACCCGGATCGGGTGCACGCCTTGACCGGGGGCAACCCGTTCTTCGTCACCGAGGTGGCCAAGGACCCCGGCCTGCCGCTGCCCGGCTCGGTCCGGGACGCGGTGCTGGCCCGGACATCGGACGTCACCGCCGAGGATTTCGAGGTGCTGCAGCTCGTCGCCACCGCCCCCGACCGGCTCGACGACCGGGCCCTGCCCGCGCTCGGCGTCGACCTGCCGACCCTGCGCAGGCTGGACACCACCGGGCTGCTCACCCGCACCCGGGACGGACTGGTCTTCCGGCACGAACTGGCCCGGCAGGCCGTGGAGAGCACGATCCCACCGGGCGGTGCTCCCCGGCTGCACGCCCGCCTGGTCGCCGCGCTCGAGCAGATCCAGCGGCCGGATCCGGCCGTGCTCACCCACCATGCGGTCGGCGCGCGGGATTCCGCCCGCGCGGCCCGATATGCGCGGAAGGCCGCGCAGGAGGCCATCAACGCGCGCTCCCACACCGAGGCCGCCGCCTTCTTTCGCACGGCCCTGGACAACATGCAGGATGCGCCGCCGGGCGAGCGGGGACGGCTGCTGCTGCAACTCGGCTTCGAGCAGTACATGACGAGCCGGCTGAAGGATGCGATCGCCACCGTGAGTGCCACGTTCCCCCTCTGGAGCGAGGCGGGCGACCCGGGCGGCCTGGCCGCCGCGCACGTATCGGTCGCCCTCTTCGAGTACTACAACGCGCGCCGCCGGCAGGCCGAGGACCATGCCGACCGGGCCGTCGCCATCGCCGGCGAATCGGGACCCGATCTGACCCTCGGAATGGCCAGCGCCACCCGCGGCTACTTCGCCTACATGCGTAACGATTTCGAGCTGGCCCTGACCTGCGAGGACGAAGCCGGCCGGATCGCCGAGCACGAGCGAAACGACGAGCTGAGCCTGCGGACCCGGTTCGTGCGGATCTCGGCCGCGCTGGCCGGCGGCGACGACGCGGCGCGGAGCCGATTCACCGACCTGATCGAGGACGCACGGACGAGCAACCTGGACGAACTGGCCTCGACCGGCTACTCCAATCTGGTCAACCTGGACGTCGAGCAGCGCCGGCTGCGCGAGGCCCAGCACATCCTGGACGAATCCCTGCCCTTCTCGACCGAACGCGACATCCCGATCTGCCGCCATTGGCAGACCGGTGTCCGGTCCCGGTTGCACTTCGCCCGCGGGCACTGGAGCGCCGCGCTGGAGGACGCCGGGTTCGTGCTCGACGAGGAAGGCATGCCGTTGGCCACCGTCTGGCCACTGCTGGTGAGCGGGCTGATCCCGCTGCGCCAGGGGATCGAGGACCCGTCCGCCGAGCCGTTCGAGACCGCCTGGCGACTGATCGGGCTCATCGACGAGCCGCTGCGCCGACTGGCCGTGCTGTCCGCGCTGGCCGAACGCATGTGGATGACCGCTGTCCCGGACCCTCGGGTCACCGAACTCGCCCCCGGCGAGCTTGCGCGGCTCACCATTGTCCCCGGAACGTCCTGGGCCGCCGGTGATCTCGCAGTCTGGCTGACCCGGCTGGGTCTGCTGGCGGATCGATCCGTCCCGGTGGCCGAGCCGTTCCGGCTGACCCTGGATAGCCGGCCCGACCGCGCGGCCGCCTGGTGGCGACGCACCGGAGAGCCGTTCGCGGAGGCGATGGCATGGGCGGACTCGCCGGAGCCCGTCGACCGGAAGCGAGCGGTCGAGATGCTCGACGCGCTGGGCGCCATCGGCACCGCCGACCGCATCCGCGCGGCGCTGCGCCGCGAAGGGGTCGCCCAGGTGCCGGCACGTCCGCGGGTCACCACCCGGTCGAACCCGGCGGGACTGACGAACCGCCAGTTGGACGTGGCCAAGCTGGTCGCCAGGGGCTTCACCAACGCCGAGATCGCCGCCCGGCTGTTCATCTCGCCGAAGACCGCCGACCATCACGTCTCGGCGGTACTCACCAAGCTCGGCGTGGCCAACCGGCGGGCGGTCGTCGTGCAGGCGGACGAGTTCGGGCTCGGCTGACCGGTCGCGCCATCGCCGTTGTGCGTAATCGCCCGAGCACCTACCGTGATTGACACGGTGTGAGTGCGCGCACGCCGGCGCCGCCGGCACCAGGGGGAGCCACGATGAAGGCACTGCAGGCAGCACGCGAGCCGACCAACCCGATCTCGGAACCGGCCGCGGCGGACAACGTTGCGGCGGGCCCGAACGGGGCCCTGCAGGTGACCTGCGCCGTGCCGATCCCCGGGTTGCTGCACGACCTCGGCACACTCGTCCGCAGGCGCAGCGTGCCGAACGACCCGCTCGGCGGCACCGAACTCAGCCCGGACGTCGCCGGTCTGCTGGCGCGCCGGCGCGGTCGCGGTGAACCGTTGCCAGCGGACGTGGCCCGATCGATGGGTGAGGCGATGGGCGCCGACCTGGGCGCCGTGCGGGTCCACACCGGCGCCGAACCAGCCCGGCTCACCCGTTCGGTGCAGGCGACGGCATTCACCCACGGCACTGACATCTACTTCGGCGCCGGCACTTATGCGCCGCGGACACCGTCCGGTCAGCGGCTGCTGGCCCACGAACTGGCGCACACCGTCCAGGACGACGGTCACCGCGAGCCCGGCGGCGGCCCGGTCATCGGCCGGGCGGCGGACCCGGCGGAGGCCGCGGCGGATCGGGTCGCAAACGACGTCCTGCGTCGGATGCGGCAGCGGGACGCCCAGGACCGCACCGACGAACCGACAGCCCGACCCGACCCGACCCGGCCCGGGCACGACACGATCCGCCGGCTGGTCGGTTTCGAGGTCGAGATGAGCGTGCCGACCCTCCGACCGGCGAATCTGGACCTCCGACGGATCGGACGCGACCATCCATTTCCCCACCGCGAAGTCGATTGGCTGTTCGCCGGCGGCCTGCCGTGGAACCACCGTATCGGGGCCACGGCCGCGGGCATCACCCTGCACGCCGACCACAACAAGCTGGCCGGCTCGGGCGAAGACCTTTACAACGCGATCGAGGACTGCAGCCCCGGCGTAACGGTGCCTGACGGGTACGTCGAGATCAGCAACCTGGAGTACAAGACTCCTGCCCTCGACGAGTTGGCGGCCGGATCGAACAACCGATTCCTGGGGCTGGCCAACGCGATCGACGATCACGCCGTCATGCTCATGCAGAGGCGTCCGTGGAACCGGATCGTCGGCATTCCGGGGGCACCCGGCTACTACACCGGGGTTCCGCTCTTCGAGCTGGAGGAATGGCTCCCCTACCTCCACCCGGATTCCGGCTGGAACGACGGGTACATCCCGAACGCCCGGCGGAGGCTGCGGAACCTTCAGGACGACGTGGAATGGGACATGTACGTGCAGGCCACCGTCGGCGTGCTGCCGACCGGCCTGGGGACCTTGTACCAATCGCAGGCCGCAACTCTGCCGGCGGGTCACGGCGGCGACATCAACGCCGCGAGCCAGGACGCCGCGAATGCGGTCGTCCACGCTGCTGCCGCCATCCCCCTCCAGCCGTTCGTGACGACCTTCGACACAGCCGTCGGGGGGCTCACGCCGCTCAGCCGGGAGGCGCTCTCCGGCACGGTCACCATGGCCGTGTCCTATGCCATCGGCAACGCGTACGGGATGACCAACATCGATCGGAGCACCCGCAAGAACGCCGTTCAGCTGATGAGCAAGCTCGCGGACGCGGTCGACATCGCCCGGGTCACGACCGATGAGCTGTACAACCTGAGGAACCATGGCGCGCTACCGGCCTTCGTCGCCGCGGCCGCGACCTGGATCCACGCGAACTACCCCCAGACCGCGCTCGCCCACTGGCAAGCGGCGCCCTATCACGCCATGGTGACCAGGGAGCGGCTGTTCGGCCGAGGCGCCCCCACCCTGCAGGCGGCCACGGCCGGCCTGCTGACCGACATGTTCACCAGGTCGACCACCAGTGACGTGGCGATCGGTCGGAACATGGATCCCGACCCCGCTCCGCCGGCGTTGGCGGCTCAGGGAGTCAACTCGGGTGGCCAGCGGGGGATCCCGATGGAGATGCGCTGGATCCCCCAGCGACCCCGGACCGCCGGGCAGCTGTGGCCGGTGTTCCAGCAGGTGCTGGCGGAGGTCCGGGCCGCCAACCTGGTCCATGCCCCCGCACTCGCCCAAGCCACCATCCTTGGCGCCCTCTGATGAACGGGCCGGCCGAGAGCCGACTCACCGGCTCGGGGCGAATGACCGGCCGGGTGGTCAAGGATCGGTTCGGACGCCGGCGCGAACTGCTCTGGCGAATCGATCTGCAGCTGGCCGCCCCGCCGGGCGGCGAGATCAGCATGGTCGACATCCGGCTGCCGGTGTGGAGCTGGCAGGATCTTCCCGGCACGGAGATCGTCGACGGACCGAAAACACGTAGGTCTGCCGACGGGGAGTTCCTCTCGACGACCGGCGCCGGCCCGGTCCGCATCGGCACCGATGTATGGACCGGGCGCATCGATCGACTGACGTTCGGCAAGCTGACCGGCGATGACTCGCGACTGGACGTCGAACTGGTGATCCGCGAGCTGAGCGGGGCCGGCCAGGCGGTCATCGAGGCCGTCGTCGACCTCGTCGGAGTCCGAATCGACGACGACCCCGGAGCGCTGGAAGACGCCGGCGCACTACTGGATCTTCGTGACGTCGACGTCACCCGCGACGACGCCGGCGTCCTGCTGCGGCCGATCCGGGAGCGGTGACGGGCGGTCCCGGCTCCTACCGGCGCGGCTTGCGCCAGGCGACGATCGCGGTGCTCGGCTGCTGCCAAGGCACCACGTCGCGCCGCAGCCCGGCGATCGCGTTCGCGGCCGCGTTGGCCGCGTCCATCCGGGCGCCCAGCAGGTCGTCCTGGAGTTCGGCGACCTGCTGGGTCAGCTCGGAGATCCGCGACCGCAGCGCGTCGACCTGGGACTCCAGCTCGATGATGCGCCGGATGCCGGCCCGGTTGACGCCCTCGTCCTGACTGAGCCGCTGCACCTCGCGGAGCAGGTCGATGTCCCGGTGCGAGTAGCGCCGGCCGCCGCCGGCGGTGCGGCCGGGTGACACCAGGCCCTCGCGGTCGTAGGACCGCAGGGTCTGCGCGTGCATCCCGGCCAGCTGCGCCGCCACCGAGATGACGAACAGCGGCGCGTCCATCTCGAAGCCGGGCCCGGTGCCGGCCGGATCGCCCCGGCCGGACCTGGTCACGTCGGGCTCCCGGCCGCAGCGCCGTCACGCGAGCGCAGCGCCCGGGTGATCGCCTCACGCGGATCAGCGGTCTGCGCCTTCGCGAACGCCTCCAGCGCGGACTTCGCCTCGCCCGACAGCTTCTGCGGCACCGCCACATCCACCGTCACGATCAGGTCGCCGGGGACACCCTTGCGGGTCACCCCGCCACCCTTGACCCGGAACTTGCGCCCGCTGCCGGTGCCCGCGGGCACCCGCAGGCTCACCGACCCGGTCAGCGTCGGCACCGTCAACGTGGTGCCCAGCGCCAGCTCCGGGAAGGTGACCGGGACGGACAGGGTCAGGTTGTCCCCGTTGCGGCCGAACAGCTCGTGCGGCGTGACGTGCACGACGACGTACAGGTCGCCGTTCGGCCCGCCGCCCGGACCGGGCTCGCCCTTGCCGGCCAGCTTGATCCGCTGGCCGTCGGCGACCCCGGCGGGGATGCGGGTGGTCAGCTTGCGGGTCTGCAGGATCGTCCGCTCACCGTGGCAGGTCGGGCACGGGTCGTCGATGATCGAGCCTGTCCCGTGGCAGTTGGCGCACGGCTCGGAGAACGCGAACGACCCCTGGTTGCGGGTGGTCAGGCCGGTGCCGCGACACACGGGACATTCCCGCGGCGCCGTCCCCGGCTTGGCGCCGACCCCGTGACACGTCGGGCAGGTGGCCCGCTCGGCGATGCCGAGCGGAACCGTCACCCCGTTCACCGCGTCGGCGAAGCCGAGCCGGACCTCGGTCTCCAGATCCGCACCCTTCTGCGCGCGGACCCGACCGGCGCCCGGCGCACCCGCGCCGCCACGGTTGAACAGCCCACCGAACAGGTCGCCGAACCCGCCCATGCCACCGGCCGCCCCGCCCTGGGAGGCGTTGCGGAACAGGTCGCTCATGTCGAACCCACCGGCCGTGCCGGCCCCCGGACCGGCGCCGCCACCGAAGCCGCGGAACGCGCCGGACGCCATCAGGTTGCGGGCCTCGTCGTACTCCTTGCGCTTGCTGTCGTCGGAGAGCACGTCGTAGGCCTCGGAGACGGCCTTGAAGCGCTCCTCGGCCTGCTTGTTCCCCGGGTTCTTGTCGGGGTGCAGGTCCCGGGCGAGCTTGCGGTAGGCCTTCTTGATCTCGTCACCGGACGCGGTCTTCACCACGCCCAGTTCCTTGTAGAAGTCCTTCTCGTAGTAGTCCTTGGCGCTCACCCGGAACCTCCCTCCTGTTTCATCGCCATCTCTTGTCGGTCAACGGTTGTCAGTCCGACGCAGCCGATTCGGGCGCGTCGGCCGGCTCGGCGACATCGTGCTCGGGTCCGGTGACGACGACCACCGCCGCCCGCAACAGCTTCCCGCCGAACGAGTAGCCGCTGCGGAACACCGTGGTGACGGTCGGTTCGGCCACGTCGGTGGAGGTGCCGAACTGCACGGCCTCGTGCACGGCCGGGTCGAAGTGGTCGCCCACCTTGCCGGTCGACTCCAGCCCGAGCTTGGTCACCGTGGCGATCAGCTTGTCCGCCACCGCGCCGAACGAGCCGGTCAGGTCGCCGTGCGCGCGCGCCCGGTCCAGGTCGTCCAGGATCGGTAGCAGCTCGAGCACGACGCTCGAGCGGGCCGCCGCCGCCTGGCTCTCCCGATCCCGGTCCACCCGGCGCCGGTAGTTGGCGTACTCGGCGGTGACCCGCTGCAGATCCGCGGTGCGCTCGGCCGCCTCCTGCCGGGCCAGGTCGAGCTCGGCGGCGGTCAGGTCGACGGACAGCGGTTGAGCGGCGTCGTTCGGGTTGCCCGGCTCCGGCGCCGAGTGCCGGCCGGACCCGGGGAAGGGGCTGGCCGCCCCGGCGGGTCCGGCCTGGCCGGCGGACGGATCCCGGACGGCGCCGGTGATCGGGTCGACGCGTCGGTTGTCCCTGATCACCGGCTCCTCGCGCGGTGAATCGGAACGGTCGCGGTTCCGGTCGAATTCGGTCACTTCTTGTCGCCCTCGTCCACGATCTCGGCGTCGACGATCTCCTCCTCCTGCGCGGCGGAGGAATCAGAGCCCGGGTTGCCCGGGTTGCCAGCGGACGCCGCAGCTGCCGCATCAGACTGGGTCTGCGCGTACAGCGCCGAGCCCAGCTGCTGCGACTCGTTGGCCAGCTCTTCCACCGCGGACTTGATGGCCGCGACGTCGGTGCCCTTGAGCGCCTCGTTGACCTTGTTGATGCAGCCCTGCACCCGCTCCTTGGGGTCCTCGGGCAGCTTCTCGTCGTTGTCCTTGATGAACTTCTCGGTCTGGTAGACCAGCGCCTCGGCCTGGTTGCGGACCTCGGCCTCCTCGCGGCGGGCCTTGTCGTCCTCGGCGTGTGCCTCGGCCTCGCGCATCATCCGGTCGATGTCGTCCTTGGGCAGCGCGGAGCCGCCGGTGATCGTCATCGACTGGGTCTTGCCGGTGCCCATGTCCTTGGCCGACACGTGCACGATGCCGTTGGCGTCGATGTCGAAGGTGACCTCGATCTGCGGCACGTTGCGCGGCGCCGGCGGCAGGCCGGTCAGCTCGAACATGCCCAGACGCTTGTTGTAGGCCGCGATCTCGCGCTCACCCTGGTAGACCTGGATCTGCACGGACGGCTGGTTGTCCTCGGCCGTCGTGAAGATCTCGGACCGCTTGGTCGGGATCGTGGTATTGCGCTCGATCAGCTTCGTCATGATGCCGCCCTTGGTCTCGATGCCCAGGGACAGCGGGGTGACGTCCAGCAGCAGCACGTCCTTGACCTCGCCGCGCAGCACGCCGGCCTGCAGGGCGGCTCCGACGGCCACCACCTCGTCCGGGTTCACGCCCTTGTTCGGCTCCTTGCCGCCGGTCAGCTCCTTGACCAGTTCGGTGACGGCCGGCATGCGGGTGGAGCCACCCACCATCACCACGTGGTCGATGTCGCCGACCTTGACGCCGGCGTCCTTGATCACCTGGTGGAACGGGTTGCGGGTGCGGTCCAGCAGATCGGAGGTGATCTTCTGGAACTCGGCGCGGGACAGCGTCTCGTCCAGGAACAGCGGGTTCTTCTCCGCGTCCACCGTGATGTACGGCAGGTTGATGGAGGTCTGCTGCGAGCTGGAGAGCTCGATCTTGGCCTTCTCCGACGCCTCGCGGATGCGCTGCATCGCCATCTTGTCGCGGGTCAGGTCGATGCCGTGCGCCGCCTTGAACTTGTCGACGAGCCACTTCACGACGCGCTCGTCCCAGTCGTCGCCGCCCAGCTTGTTGTCGCCGGCCGTCGCCTTCACTTCCACGACCCCGTCGCCGATCTCCAGCAGGGACACGTCGAAGGTGCCGCCGCCGAGGTCGAAGACCAGGATGGTCTGCTCCTTCTCACCCTTGTCCAGGCCGTAGGCCAGCGCGGCCGCGGTCGGTTCGTTGACGATGCGCAGCACGTTCAGCCCCGCGATCTCGCCGGCCTCCTTGGTGGCCTGCCGCTGGGCGTCGTTGAAGTACGCCGGAACGGTGACGACGGCATCGATGACCGGCTCACCCAGGTACGACTCGGCGTCGCGCTTGAGCTTGCCGAGCACCCGCGCGCTGATCTCCTGCGCGGTGTAAGTCTTGCCGTCGATGTCCGGCGACTTCCAGGTGGTGCCCATGTGGCGCTTGACCGACCGGATGGTCCGGTCGACGTTGGTGACTGCCTGACGCTTGGCGACCTCGCCGACCAGCACCTCGCCGTTCTTGGCGAAGGCCACGATCGACGGCGTCGTGCGGGCGCCCTCGGCGTTGGCAATGACGGTCGCCTCGCCGCCCTCCAGGACGGAGACGACCGAGTTGGTGGTACCGAGATCGATACCGACGGCACGGGACATGCAATTTCCTCCTACATACTGCCCGGTGGAGCCCACTCCAGCGGGGTCTTCTGTTGCGTTCATGGCGCGCGGATCCCCGGCGACGATGCCCGCGGATCCGAGACCTGTCAAGTTGTTGTCAAAGGACATGCGCCCGATCGACTCAACTTTACTGCATCGTCCAACCCTCGGCCTGGGCGCCCTATTCCCCGCCGGTGCCCGCAGCCCGCAGCCGCCCGGACGTACTGTCGCCGCGCTGGTCCTGAACCGAACAAATCCCGCGGATAGTCGAGACTTGGATCAGCGCGGCATATCTCGAAGCACGACGGGGCTCCGGCACGGCGCCCGGCGAGTAGAGTGAGAGTGAGCCGGGTCACAGCCGTTGCGGGTGACGGCCTCGCAAGCTCGGCCGACTATGGGAGCGTGGATGTCCCTGCGAGGATCGCTGGTCGTTTGGCGGGCCACTCGCGCGGTGCGGGAGGCCAACGCACAGCGTCGGCGAGCGCTGGAGCGTGAACTCGCGGACTACCGCAGCGAGGCTGACTGCCTCGATCTGGGCGCCGCCCTCGACCGCTATCCGGACGGCGTCACCGCGGAGATCCGGGACATCCTTGGCCGCCGGCGCCTGTGGCGCCACCCGGGCAGGTTCCCCGGCT
>DATDBV010000248.1:0-3881 GCA_036524715.1 Nakamurella sp.
GCAGATCACGACCAGGTTCAGCCCGCGGGCGTAGACGACCCTGCTGGCGGTCGAGCGCACCGCGTCGCGGAAGATGCCGGAGCCGTCGACCTGCGGACCGGTCTTGTGGTAAAGCGTGTCGTCGCACACCAACTCGACGACGCCGCCCGGGGCCAGCCGGTCCACCGCGTGGTTGCACAGGATGCGCCAGAGCCGGCTCATCTGCCAGGCGCCGTCGCGCAGGAACCGGTGGTAGGCGTCGTGCGCGCGCCGGCCCTCGGGGTCGGCCACCGCGATCATGCCGGTGACGGTGCGCCGCCCCGGGGCGCACACCCAGCCGGCCAGCAGGTCGGTGAAGATCGCGAAACCAGGTGCGGTGAACACCGTCCGGAACGTTGCCAGCAACGCCGCCCAGGCGGTCACCGGCCCGACCGGCGCGCCGCGGCCCGCCGGGTGCGCAGCGCGTCCAGGCCGGTGTTGCCCTCGCGTTCGATCTCGGCCAGGGCCGGTAGCGGGCCGTCGCGGCGCGGACCTCGGCGATCTGGTCCGGATCGAGCATCAGCGTGCGGCTGCGCCCGGCCTCGGAGTAGCTCAGCACGGTCGATCACTGCAGCGCCGTGCCGTCGGTGCAGTGGCAGTTGGGTTTGCCGCAGCGGCGCCGCTGGGTCACCACCGTGCCGCGGATCAGCCCGGGCAGTCCGCTCGCCCGTTGGTCGGCCATCGTCCCTATCCTCCACTCTGCACGTGCCTATCGTGCAGATATAGAGTCTCATGAGACTCCGGCGCGATCGATCATTTGATGCGGCGAGTCGTCAAGAATCAGAAGGGATCTCGGTCAGACTCTGGGCGGTCCAGGGCTAGCTCAGCGACGAAAAGTGCGAAAGTCCACTCAGCTACAGGGGGACATGGATCCGACGTACCGGCCGCCAACCGGCCGCCCTCGGTCGCTAGTATGGTTCGGTCGCGAAACTCGAGATGCTGCGGTCATGGCAGTCCGATGGCGATCGGGTGGGTGGCGAAGAATGCGACCAGGGCGTCGACGTTACTTCCCGCGCATTGTGAAGCGCCGCGTGGGCGAGCCAGATTTGTAGGGCGTACGCGGTTCCGCCGGCCGCTCCGGACTCGGGGATGTAGTGGGCGGGGCGGTGGTTCTGGTGGGGGAGACGCCGTGCTGTGCTGCGAGGGTGCGCGCAGTGCCCCATTTACCGAGCAGGGGATGGGTTTCGTCGGTGATGACGAGGACGCCGTCGATGGGGCATGGGCCGATGCGGGACAGGTCGATGGTGCCCAGGTCGACCAGTCCGACGCCGCCGTCGCGGATCGGCCGGTCGTATCGGTCCAGGAGTGCGACGCCGAGTTCGCGGAGTATGCCGGCGCCACAATCGGTTGAGCAGCTGCCGGCGAGGGTGAGTATCAGCCGCGTGACGCCGTGGTCGAGCGCGGCGGCGATGGCCTGGCCGAAGCCGCGGGTGTGGGCGGTCATCGGGCGGGGTCGGCTCATCAGGTGCAGGCCGCTGGTGGTGGCAAGGTCGACCAGCCCGGTGCCGTCGGGCAGCAGCAGCCAGTGGGTGTCCACGCTCCGGTTGTCCGGGCCGGTGACCGTGATGGGGATCCGTCGGGCGTCGGTGACGGCGGCCACCAACGGGCGAGGTGTGTCGTGCCCCTTGGTAGTGGTCAGTACCTGAGTCATGGTGTCGGCTGCCGGGTCGCGGCCTGGACGACGTCGCCGGCGGTCGTCGGATCGGCGCAGGGGTGGTGCGTGATCACGGAGTGGCTCATGCGGGCTTCCCGGTCTGTGGTCGGGTCGGGACGACTGAGGATTGATCGATACTTGTTGACTGGCAACCGCTTCAACAATGTTGGAGCGACCGGAACGACCGGATGGTGCAATACAAACCGGTCATCGACCCTGCGAGTGCGAGGGTGGTTGCCGTCCCGGCGTAGTCGGCGTGACCGCGCCGGGACGGCAAGATCAGGATTCCTGCCTGGCGCCCTGTGCCGGCGTCACCCGGCGCAGGACCGGGGTGATGAAGCCGCGGTCGGCGAAGGTGGTGGTGATCGCGGCTCCGACGGTGTCGACAGCGTCGTTCCTTCCCAATGCGATGACTGATCCGCCGAATCCCCCGCCGGTCATCCGGGCGCCGAGCGCGCCGGCGGCCAACGCGGTCTCGACGGCCTGATCGAGTTCGGCGCAGGACACATCGTAGTCATCACGCAGGGATGCATGGGAGGCGGTGAGCAGGTCGCCGATGTCGGTCACCCGGTCCTGACGCAATAGGTCGACGGTGCTTCGAACCCGGTTGTTCTCGGTGACGACGTGCCGGACGCGGCGCCGCAGTTCGTCGTCGGGCAGCCTGTCCATCACCTCGGGGAGGCCGTCGATGGGTATGTCGCGGAGTTGGGAAACGCTCAGGATCTTGGCGGCCTGCTCGCAGGAGGCGCGGCGTTTGCCGTACTGGCCGTCGGCGAGAGAATGGGCGACGCGGGTGTCGACGACCAGTACGGTCAGGCCGCGCGCTGCGGGGTCGAACGGGATGTTCTCGGTCGTGCCGGCGCGGGTGTCGAACAGCAGGACGGAACCGGCCCGGCATGCGGCGGAGGCGGTCTGGTCCATCGGTCCGCAGGGCACTCCGACGAAATCGTTCTCGGCGCGTTGGGCGATGCCGGCGATCTTCAGCGGATCGAGGGTGTGCCCGGCGAGCGTGGAGACGGCCAGCACGGTGACGCATTCGACGGCGGCCGAGGAGGAAAGGCCTGCGCCGGACGGGATCTGGGAGTCGAGCACGAGGTCGACCGGCTCGATCGGGTAGCGGGCCTGTTGCAGCGACCAGATCGCGCCGAGCAGGTAGCCGGGCCACCCGGCGGCCGCGGGCGAGCCCGGCTGTATGTCCTCGAGCGGCACGGTGGTGATCTCGCCGGGTTTCTGGGCGGACACGACCCGGATCGCCCCGGTGCCGGACCGTCCGGCGGCAAGGTTCGCGCGGGCGTCGATAGCGAACGGCAGGACCAGGCCGCCGTTGTAGTCGGTGTGTTCGCCGATCAGGTTGACCCGGCCGGGGGCGGAGAACACCCCGTCGGGGTTCCGGCCGTAGGTCTGGCGGAACAGGGCGGCGGCGTCGGTCGGGCTCATCGGATGGTTTCCCCGGTGTTCTGGAATTCCCAGGCGTCGGCGATCATGTCGTGCAGGGTCAGTTGCGGGGACCAGCCCAGCCGCTCGCGGGCGCGGTCGGCGGAGGCGACGAGCCGGGTGGGGTCGCCGGCCCGGCGGGGGCCGACGGTGTGCGGGACGGGTTTGCCGGTGACCTGTTCGATGGTGGACAGGACCTGTTGACGGAGTAGCCGTCGCCGTTGCCCAGGTTGCAGATCAGGTGCTCTCCGGCGGTGGCCGCGGTCAGCGCCTGTACGTGGGCGCGGGCCAGGTCCAGGACGTGCACGTAGTCGCGGATGGGGGTGCCGTCCGGGGTTGGCCAGTCGTCGCCGAAGACCGTCAACGGGTCCTTGATGCCGGCGACCGAACCGAGCGCGTTGGGGATGAGGTGGGTCTCGACGGCGTGCCGCTCGCCGGCGCCCAGCGCGGCCCCGGCCACGTTGAAGTAGCGTAGGGAGGCCGCGGCCAGGTCGGTGGCCACGCACTGGCCGGTGATCATCATGTCCACCGCGAGTTTGGTGGCACCGTAGGTGTTGGTGGGCCGGGTCGGGGCGTCCTCGGTGATCGGCACGGCCTCGGGTTCGCCGTAGGTTGCCGCGGTCGAGGAGAACACCAGGGTCGGCACCCGGTATTCGGTGATCGCGTCGAGCAGGACGCGGGTGCCGGCGACGTTGGTGCGCCAGTACAGCGACGGGTTGCCAACCGATTCGCCGACCAGGGACTTGGCCGCGAAGTGCAGCACCGCGTCGAACCC
>DATDBV010000249.1:0-2288 GCA_036524715.1 Nakamurella sp.
TCGGTGTAGAGGACGACGTCACCGGTGGCCGCGGCGAAACCGCTCTTGATGCTGCCGCCCAACTTGCGGTTGCGCTCGTGATGGACCACCCGGATCCGGGAATCGGCCTCCACCAGCTCGTCGGCATAGTCGCCGGTGCGGTCGGTGGAGGCGTCGTCGACGACGATCAGCTCGTAGTCACCGATCTCCTTGTGCTCGACCAGCTGATCGCAGATCTCCTTCGCGGCGCGGATCGCCCGGTGGATGTACTGCTCCTCGTTCCACATCGGGAAGAAGATCGACATTTTGGCGAACCGCTCCGGCTCCAGCGGCAGTGTCATGCGAGTCCCAGCCCCATCGCGCGAACGTTGCGCCCGCCTTCACACTCCGGAGGCGTTTCGCACGCCACGTGACGACAGGCATCAGTGAGTCCATCGACGCCCACGGCGTCGGATCGGACATTCGATCGACCCAATGAAATCACGACACTCGCTGCGAAACCGGGATGTGAGGCGGCACCCGGGTGGGTCGTCGGGACCGGGGCCCGTACCCTGACCGAGTCGACACGCTCGGAGAAGATCAGGTGAATCCAGCGCTCTTGGCCCTCGCCTTGGCCGCCGTGTGCTCGGGTTCCGCCGCGGTCGTGCAGGCATCCGCGGTCGCGCGAGTGCCGACGGCGAACTCGGTGAGCGTCGGCTTCGCGCTCCGGCTGATCCGCAACCCGCGCTATCTGGTTGCCCTGACGCTGATCGCTGCCGGGTTCGCATTGTCGTTCGTCGCGCTCCGGACGCTGCCCCTGTTCGTCGTGCAGGCCGGACGAGCATCCAGCCTGGCGGTGACCGCCCTGCTCTCGGTGCTCGCCCTGCGGATCCGGATGCGTCGCTCCGAAGTGGTCGCAGTGGTCGCGATCGGCACCGGACTGGTGTTGGTCGCCGTGACCTCGGCGCCGCAGGTGGCCGTCGACGTCGACCAGCGAGTGCGATTCGGACTTTTGGCCGCCGCGGTCGCCGTTGTCCCGGCGGCGGCGCTGATCCTGCGGATGACCGATCGGCGCCGGTCGGGACTCCTGATGGCGGTGCTCGCCGGCTGCTGCTTCGGGCTGCTCGCCCTCGGCGCGCGGCTCATCCACGACTTCACCCCGACCTCGCTGATCACCGATCCGACCGCGTGGGCCACCGGTGTCGCCGGCGGCCTCGGGCTGCTGTGCGGCGCGATGGCCCTGCAACGGGCGACGGTGGTGACGGTGACGGCGGCCATGGTGGCAACCGAGACCATCCTGGGCTCCCTGCTGGGCATGATCGTCTGTGCGGATCGACCGGCGGCCGGCCTGCTGATTCCGGCGATTTCGGGGTTCACGCTGGTGCTGGCGGGCGCGTTGGCGCTCGCCAGGTTCGGTGCACCGGAAGCCGACACCGACGGACGTGAACAGGAGCTCCGGCTACCGATCGGGTAGGCCGGCGATTCAGGACACCGGTAGGCCCATCGCAAACAGGCAGGCGCAGAAGACCAGACCGATTGCTGAAAGGACCAGGACCGGAATCACCCACCGCCTGCGTCGCTCAACCAGCAACGCGGCGCCGACAGCCACAATCGGAAACGCGACGAGCACATACCGGCCCGTTCCGTAGAAGTCCTTGGTTCCGATGAGAGGAATTCCCAGGGTCATCGCGGAATAGCAGAGGTACCCCCAACCGAACCTGCGCCAGACCGTGGGCATGAGTGCCACCGCAAGCACACATACGACCAACTGGCCGGTCAAGGACAGTGCCTTGAGCGGATTTCCATGAATCAACGTGTCGAAGTACGTGATCTTGAACCAGGTGTGCGGTCCGCTGCCCTGGCCCCACGCCGCCTGCGCTTCGATCCAGATCAGCGGATCGTTGAAGCTGACCCACAGATAGCCCGACCAGGCCGCCAAGCCGATCCCTGACGACAGAACACCCAGTTGACGCCAGCGCACCGTCGGCACGGCCCGGCAGATCTGCCGGATGGACACCCGCCCGGACACCACCGCCGATCCCGGCGCCTGATGGGTTCGCTGGTCGCGAACCTGCAACTCGAGCATGCGCAGCACCAACCCGACCGCGACCGCGATGCCAACCGGTCGTCCCGCGGTGGCCAGGATGCCCACCAAGCCGGCCGTCCAGTACATCCGTTTCTCCAGCAGTAGGAACGACCCGACGACGACCAGCAGGTACGTCGAATCGGAATACATGGCGCCGTACAGGAAGAACGAATATGGGTAGAGCAACATCAATGCGACGGCAACGAGTGCGGCCCGCCTCGGCAGGCGGGTCCACACCCAGGCG
>DATDBV010000250.1:0-2421 GCA_036524715.1 Nakamurella sp.
AGGCCGGTCAGGTGCTGGTCGGCGGCAACACCGTTCAACCACGTCTTCGACTTCCCCGGCGCCGACCCGGCCGTGCCACTGTTCGCGTTCGTCTTCCTGGTCGCCCTGGGCATCGACTACTCGATCTTCCTGATGACCCGCGCCCGGGGAGGAGGTCGCCTTCCACGGACCCTACGACGGGTTGGTGCGGGGCCTGGCGGTCACCGGGGGGGTGATCACCAGTGCCGGCATCGTGCGGGCCGGCACGTTCGCCGCGTCATCCCGATCCTGTTCCTGGCCCAGATCGCGTTCATCGTCGCGTTCGGCGTGCTGTTGGACACAATGCATCTCCGCGGTCTGGGCGTATTCCGTCGCCGACTTCCGGGTGCAGTGCGCATCCAGTTCCGCCCGGATACCGGTAGTCCCCTCGACAAGCCGCCCGCCGGATCGAGGAGGACCACATGAGACGCCTTGCTGCCGCCACCGCCGCCGCATCGCTCGCCGTCGCCGTGTCACTGGTTGGAGCCAGCCCCGCTGCAGCCCAGGATACGGCGGAAGTGTATGTCGTACACGGGGTTCCGGGTCTCACCGTGGACGTGTACGTGGACGGGGCGCGCGCCCTTGACAACTTCGAACCTGAAACCGTCGCCGGCCCACTGGATCTGCCGGCGGGCAGCCACGCCGTCGCGATCACCGCCGCCGACGCCTCGGATGCCTCGGCGCCCCTGCTGGCCGCGACCGCCGACCTGGCTGCGGGCAACAGCTATTCGCTGGTCGCCCACCTGTCGGCCGACGGTGATCCCACGCTGACCCCGTACGCCAACGACATTTCCACGATCCCGGCCGGTCAGGCGCGGCTGGTGGTCCGACACGACGCGGCGGCGCCCGCCGTCGACGTCCGGGCCGGCGGAAAGGTGGTGCTGGCCAACGTCACCAATCCGAACCAGGGCGGGCTCGTCGTGCCCGCCGGCACGGTCAGCGCGGACGTCGTGCTGGCCGGCACGTCCACGGTCGCAATCGGTCCGGCCGACCTGAATCTGGCCGAGGGCTCGGCGACATTCGTGCACGCGGTCGGCGGCGCCGACAAGGGCGCGCTGACACTGGTTTCCTTCGTCATCCCCGACTTGCACTCCGCGCCCGGCGGTGTCCCGGCCGGCACCGGCCCGTTCGACGACCCGGCCGTCACCGTCGCCGTCTCGATCCTGCTGCTGGCCGGGGTGGCGCTGATCGCGGCCGGCGGGCGTCGACTCGTCGCGGACCGGTCTCGCTGAGCGGTCGAGCCCGCAATCCGGCCGTGTCCGGGCGCTTCCCACACCGTCCCGGACGGCCGCTGCCACACCATTCCCGCCGCCGGGCCGCCACCAGCCTGGCGGCGGGAGCCGTGCTGCTCGCCGCGGCAGCACTGCTGTGGTGGGTCGGCCGCCCGGAGCCGGCGGGGCAGACGGTGACTTCGGTCGGTGCCTCGGGGGCGCTCGAACTCACCGTGTCGGTCAGCCCGACCCCGCCGGCCGGCGCACCGGCCACCACCGCCGCGGCGGCACTGCCGGTGATCGCGTCGCCCGACGCGGGGCCACCGACGGTGACGATGTTGCCGGTCGCCCCGCCGGCCCGGCTTCGGATTGCCGCTCTCGGCGTCGATGCGGCCGTCACGCCGGTCGGCGTCGACGACGGCGAGTTGCAGGTGCCCGATGACGTCGACACGGTCGGCTGGTACCGGTTCGGCCCGGCCCCCGGCGACACCGGGTCCGCGGTCCTGGTCGGGCATGTCGACGATTACCGGCAGGGCGCCGGCGTACTCGCCCGGATCGGCGATCTGAACCCAGGGGACCCGATCGAGGTCGTCGACGACCATGGCGTCACCCGGCCGTTCGTCGTGGTCGCCCGGGAACAGTGGCCCAAGGACGAGACCCCGCTGGGACGCCTGTTCGATCGCGGCGGCCAACCGCGACTGGTTCTGATCACTTGCGGTGGGGCATTCGACCCGAATCGCCTCGAGTATGACGACAACATCACGGTCACCGCGGCGCCGGTCGCCTGATGACCTAGTCTCAGGGTCGTGCCGGAGCCCACCCAACGATCCGGGGCTCCGTGGCCCGGGGCGGATGAGCGCTGGGTGGAACGATTCCGGGCCGGCGACGAACGGGCGCTCCGCGAGGCGTACGACCGCTACGGCGGCATGGTGCTCCGGGTCGCCCTGCTGCGGCTGGGCAACCATCACGACGCCGAGGACCTGGTCCAGATGGCCTTCGTCCGGGCTTGGAGGGGTCGGGAGGGCTTCGATCCCGCGAGGGGCTCGCTAGGCGCCTGGCTGCTGGGCATCACCCGCCGGCTCGTCGCCGATCGGTACGCCGCACTCGACCGGGACCGGCGGATCACCGCCGCCGCCGAGAAAATCGCGCCCGCCGTCAGCGAATCCGCCCCGGCGGACCGTGTGGTGGATCG
>DATDBV010000251.1:0-7499 GCA_036524715.1 Nakamurella sp.
TGACCACGTCGACCCGGTCCCCCGGGACCACCGTCAGCCACTCGTCGAGCAGGTGCGGGGCCGCGGTGAGGTTGAGCGAGAGCTGCGGGTAGCGATACCCCTCGCACGTCCCCTGGTGCACCATCCACGCCGCGTACTGGACGAGCGCGGCATCGGCTATCACGTCGGTGGTGAGGGTGTCGTCATAACGACCGACGATGTCGGACCCGAGCGGCCCGGTCGTGTCCGCGTAGACCGCGTTACTGCCCCCGCGCCGGCTGGCCGCCGCCCGGTTCACCCGGTACGCGTCGTCATGCACCGGCTCGAACGGGAGCCCGACCTGCGACGCGGTCGCGTCGAGGGTGAGCGCGGCGGGCCGGGACTCCCGGTAGCGCTTGGTCGTGTAGGTGGCCCCCGGGTTGATCCCGTCCCAGAGGATCCCCTGATCGCAGTCCTCGCAGGTGCGCAGGAGATCGAGCAGGGTACCCGCCGGTTGCGGCCCCATGAGGTCGGTCACCGCCACGTTGAGCACCGGGCCGTCGAGCTGCACGTACCAGAGCACGTTCTCGGTGACCAGCCGGAGCAGCCGCTCACCCACGTTCTCGCCGCGCCAGGCGTTCAGGTAGCGGATGTTCTCGGCCGCGTTCCGGGCGACGTTGCGCACGACGATGTGTCCGAGGGTGACGTCCATGTGCCCGCCGTCGGTGGCCGTCTGCACCCGGACCGCCTTGCCCAGGGTCGAGGACGAGACCGAACCGGAGTAGACACCCGCACCGGACGCCCCGACCTCCAGGAAATCGGCCAGGTAGTCGACCGCGCCGCCGTTCTGCGTCAGCGTCAGCCCGAACTGCCCGCGGCGGCCGTCGAGGTTGAACGACACGTCCTGGTCGAGCACCGGCGGCCCGGTGAAGTAGCGCCACGCCCGGATGTTGACCACGCCGCCACTCTTGTAGCGCAACTCCCAGAACGACGGGTTACCGGTGCTGATCAGCCCGATCAGCACCGCGGAGTCGTTGGACCCGGCCGCCGGGACGTCGACCAGGAACCGTAGCTGGATCACCGAGGTCCCGGTGTGCTCGGGCACGGTGCCGTACCACTCGGAGTCGCTGATCAGCGGCAGCGGCAGGCTGCAGTCGAACACCCGCGACTGCCCGAGTCGGGGGGTGGCCGCCGGGAGCCCCGGGTTGGACCCGCCGTGCAGGCGGCCCGAGAAGTCCATCGCCGGGTGCTCGGGCAGGGCCGAGGCGATCCGGGTGGACCCCTCCTCGTCCTCACAGGGCCAGTAGGCGACCACGCCCTGCGCCGTGGTGAGCGCCCGGCGCATCGGGCTGATCTGCGGCGGGTCGCCCTGCCCGAGCCGCCGCAGGATGCCGCTCGCGCTCACCCTGACCACCGCGTCACCGCGCTGGATCCGCCCATCCGCCGTGCGCAGCGGCACCGTCGACCACCCCGGGGTGAACCCGTCCGCGTAGCCGAGGAAGATCGTCTGAAAGCCGCTGCCGAGGTCGGCGCTGATCTGAATCGGGGTGCCCTGGCGGATGTTCGGCCAGTAGGGCGAGAGCCCGCCGAGCGAGTACCGGCCGTCCCGGTTGTCGAGGGTGAACCGGCACTGTGCCGGTTGCGCCCGTCCCGCCTCGTCGCTGCGGCCGTGCTTGACGTAGACCCCGGCCGCGATCCGCACGTCCGTGGTCACCTCGGTGAACGCCCACTCGCTGCCGTCCGGGTCCGCGAGGTTGCCACCGAAGGCGATCGCCACGGCGAGGCGGGGCGCCGGCGTCCGCGCGAGCCGCAGCGGGACCCCGGTCACCCCGACCGTGATCACGGCGTCGTCCGGCACCGAGGCACCGGCCGCGCTGGTCGCGACGTAGCGCAGCACCCACCGGCCCAGGCTCGGCGGAGTCCAGGACAGCGCCGCCGCACTGCCGATCACCGTGCCGACCGCGGTCGGCCCCTCCTGGATCGTCCACTGCCGGGAGGTGATCGGCAGGTCGCCGGCCGTCTCGGTGGCCGTCCGGGTGATCGGCCCCAGGGCCCGCGCCTCGTCCGGGCCCGCGTCCACCGTGGGCCGCAACGGGGTGACCGTGACCGTCGCCTCGTCGTACCCGGCCCCGGCCGTGTTGGTCGCGGTGTAGCGGATGACGTGCGCGCCGGTCACCGCGGAGGGCAGCAGGCACCGCTTCGGATCCCCGCCGTAGGCCGCCAGGTCGACCGGCGCGCCGGAGCCCGCCGGGCCGGACATGAGCCGCCACTGCCGGGCCGTGATCGGGCTACCGCCGTCGCTCGGCTCACCGGCGGTGCGGATCACGCCCGCGGTCCGCTCGACGGTCCGATCGGTGCCCGCGTCGAGGGTCGGCGGCACCGGCGCCGGGTTGAACTCCATCACCGCCGCGAGGCAGGCCGGGTTGAGCGGGTACCCGGTGCCCAGGTTGACACCCGTGTAGTACGTGGCCCCCGGGGTGGCCCAGCGGACCGCGGTGCCGAACCCGGACACCCCCGGGGGCCCGGCCGCGCCCGGCTGCATGAACCCGTACCCGGGACTCACCCCGTCCCCGTAGACGTAGGGCGCCGAGTTGTGGAACACGTCGCACGCGGCGATCAGGGCCAGCGTGGCACCCCGGCTGCCCGCCGCCGCGCGGAACACCAGATGCCCGCTGCCGCCCACGAACCCGGCCCGGTCGACCTGGATCACCGGGCCGGACGGGTCGGCCCCGGTGATCGTCCAGATGTCGAACGAGGGCCGCCGGTGTCCGGCCGGGGGTCCGCCGGTCACCTCGACGTGGATCACGGGCGAGGCGTTCGCCGGGACCGGGGCCAGGGCGAAGACCCCGGCATACCCGCCGATCGTGTCGTCGTAGTCGACCCGGTGATTGAATCCCCAGTCCGGGGCCGTGGTGTAGGCGAAGATCGACGCGACGGTCCCCGAGTAGGAGTCGGTCACCACCGTGACCGCGAGGATGTCGCCGGCCAGCACCGGGATCGGGCCGGACACCACCGTACTCGCGCCCGGCGCACCGTCGACGTGCCCGCGATAGGTGTAGTCGACCGCCATCTCAGCCCGCCACCGCCTCAGGCCCTCGTGAGCTGCAGTTGACCGGTGCGGACGAGGTTCATCAGCAGGCTTGACAGCGCGCTGTCAACGCCCGGCGCGACCCGCAGGTCGATCGTCGAGCCGCCCGCCGTCGAGCCGGTCACCGTGCCGCCGCCGCCCCCGGTGAAGCCGCTGATCGCGACCTTGGCACCCTCCATCGCCTGCCGCGCGAGATCCGCCAGCCGCGGGGCCGCGTCGGAGATCCCCCGGCCGAAGTCGTCGATCAACTTCTGCCCGCGGTAGAGCGTGTACCCCTGTCCGGAGAACGGGCCCTGTTTGGCCGGGCTCTGCGGGAACAGCGCCGCCGTGCCGCCGACCACGTTCCCGGCCGCGTCCTGCGCCGCGGTCGCCTTCGAGTTGATCCCGTCCGCGAACGACTGCATGAGACCCGCGCCGGACTCGTACATCCGGACGGCCCACCCCGCGATCATCTCGATGATCCGCCGGGGGAGGTCGGCCACCCACCGGATCACCTCCTCGCCGATCGCCTTGACGCCGTCGAACAGGCCGGTGATCAATTCGCGCCCGCGGTCGAGCAGGAACGTCGCCGCACCGGCCAGCGCCTGGTGCACGCGTTCCGGCAGGGCGTTCACCCACGCCCGCAGCTCGTCCAGCTTGGCCACCGCGGCGTCCTTGGCCCGGCCGAACCAGTCCGCCATCCTCCCGGGGAGGTCGTTGAACCATTGAAAAGCACTCTTGACCCAATCGACCCCGGCCGTGAATGCCGTTTTTATCGCCGCCCATACGGTGTCGACCACGTTACGGAAGGACTCGAAATGCTGATAGCAGTAGATCACCCCGGCCGCCAGCGCCGCGATGATGGCGATAGCGGCCACAATCGGGTTCATCGCCATGACCAGATTCAGCGCCATCTGCGCGAACTTCCACGCCTCGATCGCGAGTGTCACGATCTTGATCCCGGCCGCGACACCGGCGATGGTGAGGCCGAGCGGAATGAGGACGTCCTTCCATTCGAGACAGAACGCCAGGGCGTCACCGAGCACATCGACAAGCCATATGATCACGTCGAAGAGCCCGTCCATGGCCTCGGCGGCCGGCCCGCTCTGCTCGGAGATCTTGACGAAGAAATCCCCGATGGCCGGGCCCATCCGCTCGATCCCGCGGGCGAGCGCGTCGATCACCGGTTTCGCGTTGTCGATGGCCGTCTCGAAACCGGGCATCACCCCCTCGACGAACCCCAGTACGGCGGTGGCGAGCCGGTCCACCATCGGGGCGACGTCGGAGAAGATGCGGGACAGCGACGGCCCGATCCGGTCGAACGTCGCCTGCGCCCGGTTCGCGATCCCGATCAGCACCGGCTCGAACGGGCGCGCCATCTCCTGGACCTGCGCGACGACGTGATCTTTCAGACTGGTGAAGGCCGCCTTCACCCGCTCGGACTGCGCCGCCGCCGCGATACCGATACCGGCGAACAGCAGCGGCAGGCCGGCGACCGCCAGCGCGGCGGCGGACGGGATGGCCGCCACCGCCCCGACAATCAGCCCGACCTTGAGCGGCAGCGTCTCCCCCATCCTGTCGAGCGCTCGATCAAGATCATCGGTGTCGCCTTTGAACCTCAGCGTGACGGTCGGCCCGCCGCTCAGCGCCATGGGAGCCCCGTCCCGGGGCTGTAGTGACCGCTGCCGGTGCAGCGGAGCCCGCCGGGTGTGCGCCTACCCACGGGGGTTCCAGCCGCTCTCCCGGCAGGCCTCGCGCAATTCACCATGCATTGCAGGCTCAATGCCCGGCTTGACCATCGCGAGCATCCGGAACAGGTAACGCCCGCCGCGGATCCAGGTGCGGTGCACGGAATGATGGCGCCCGACGTTTCCCCCGAATTCAATCCATGGCCCATATCTAAACCGCGGCCCGCCGTGGCCGACGGTGGCCGCCATCCCCGGTTGTCGCGTCACTCCCACGCTGGCCCGCAGGTGCCCGCCCGCCCCCGGCCCGAGCGGGAGCACCGCCCGGGTACGGCGGGCCACCGCCTCGGCCGAGTCGGCACACACCTGATCGAGATGACGATCGGCCGCCGCCTTCAACCCGGCCAGCGCGGCCCGTGCCTCGGGCAGTCCGTCGACCTCGACCCGAGCCACGGCCTCACCCCCTGTCTTGACGTCCGCGTGTCAACCGCGGGCCAGCTGCGCCTCCTGTGCGCGGCGGCCGTAGAAGATCTGCCACTCCAGGAACTCGCGGTTGCTCATCCGGTGCGACAGCTCCGCGGCCGTCATGTGCAGCTCTTTGGCCAGGAAATAGGTGAACTCCAGATCAGGCCGGGCCTCGAAATCGCTTGTACGCCGCCTTGCCCGCGCCGACGTCCATCCCGGACAGTTCGAGGATGGCGTTCACCAGCTTGAAGATGTTGCCGCCCGCGCCGTCGACCTTCTGCCAGGCCGCCACCTCGGAGCGGGTGAACGTCGGCTCCACGCACGCCTGAGACACGAGCATCTGTTCCATCTCGGCCGCGGGCATCTCCTGCTCGTAGGCCGCCATGGCCTGGGCCCGACTGATCGGCTTGACCTTGATCACGCCGTATCCGGGGATCGGGACGCTCTTGAGCCCGAACGCCGTCCCGGCCAGCAGCGCCGCCTTGTCGACGACCTGCATGCTCTCGACGTTGCCCAGGGCGTCACTGACCTGCGTACCGTTGTCCTCGCCCATATCGTGCCTTTCGTCCGATGGTCATGCGAACGGACGGGCCACAATCACACCGTTGTAATAGCGACCGCGCCCGACCCCTGGAACTGCGCGGAGAACTTGACCATGTCCGCCACCGGGGCCGTCTCGGTGTAGCCGGTCACGAGCGCCTGAAAGGTCCGCGTCGGCTTGGTCGCGGCGGCACCCTCCGGCTTGTAAATGACCTCGATCACCGTTCCGATGATCGGCTCCAGCGTCGCCCGCGGCCCGACGTCCTCGGTGTCGTCATAGTTCCCCTCCAGCTTGAAGGAGGATTCCTTGAGACCGCCGGAGAAGACCTTGTTATCGTTCCCGAACGTGGTGACGTCGTGGCTGTCGCTTTTCAGCTCGAATTCGCACGACGTGCCATAGACACTCATATCGTTCGAGTCGACGCTGACGACCGTTCCCTTGCCGTGAACGAACCCCATTGCCCTATCCCTTTCCGACGAGGCGCACCCGGAACGTGGCCGTCAGGTAGTCGACACCCGCCACGGCGGAGATGAGGAATTGCGCGTCCATCACGTGCGCGATGTCGTAGGAGCCCGCGGCCGGTACGTGCCCCTCGATCGCCTCCTTGACCGACGTGCCGCCGCGCCCGTCCACGTACTGGCTGATCGCGTTCCGCGAGGACTCCGCGTCGAACCGCCCGGCATGGACGACGATGGGAATCTCGATGTCGTCGGACCCGCGCCCATAGGTCGAGTCATAGGTGATGACCCGGGGAAGGTTCACCGTCGCCATCGGCGGGTTAATGCGTTGCTCGGTGTAGCTCTTGACCCGCAGGCCCTCGATCGTCGCCAGGGCCGCGCCGAGTTCGTCCATCACCGTCGAGAGCAGGATCGAGACCACCCCCCGCCGATCATGCGAGCACCGGCCCGATCTTGCGGACGAACGGCTTGATCATGTTCTCGACGTCGGGATCGAGCCGGGCCAGCAGCCGCATCTCGCTCTGCGTCTCCGCCGAGCCGGCCACCCCGAACGGGGCGTCCCGGCGCGCCAGCAGACGGCTCGACTGGATCAGGCACGCCTCGCGGACGGTGGCCGGGACGGCGGGCCATCCCCACACGGCCGTGACCCTGATCGCGTCCGCGAGGGGCGACGGACTCGGCACCGTGGATCCGGCGAACCCCACCGCCGTGAACGGGCGACTCCGCTGGTCCGCGTTGCGCGGCAGCGGGACCACGCCGAGCACGAACACGGTCGGACTGGTCCCGTCCTCGATCTCGACGTGCAGCCCGGTGGCGTCCGCGATGTCGTCGGTCTCGACCACCCACTGCCCGCGCACCGGCACGCCGTACCCGCGGACAGTGGCCGTGTACCACCGGGCGTCCTGACCGTCCGTCTTACCGAACTGCCGCTCGTACCCCTCCCGGGGGTCACAGGCATAGTCGATCGACCGCGACGCCGCGTCCAGCGCCGCCGCGATTTGATCATCGTCGGCCGAGTCGTCGATCCGGACGAACTCCCGTAGCTCGTCCGCACTGGCGTAGAGCGGCGCCCAGGGCACGGCTCAGCTCGACTTGCCCGAGGTGGGCCCGGCCGAGTCCGCAGAGTCGGACCTCTCGGCAGTCCCGGCCGGGCCCGAGTCGGACCCGCCCGACGCCGGGTCCGCCGGACCGGCGTCATCGGCGGACCCGGGCGCAGAGGGCGACGACGCGGACCCCGTGGGGGAAGGAGGGCCGTCGGAGTCCGACGCCGTCGCCGTGGATGGCGTGCTGATCTTGTCGGTGCCGACCCGCTTGCTCGACCGCGT
>DATDBV010000252.1:0-3207 GCA_036524715.1 Nakamurella sp.
CTTCCCGGCCCGGGTGCGCGCATGGCGCACCCGGGCCACGGGCCTGTTCGCAGCAGAACCACGCCCTGCCCGCCGCCGGTGGCTCCGACCCGCCGTCGATCTCCTGCTGCTGGCCGGGATGCTCACCGCGGTGACGGCCGCCCAGCGCGGCAACCAGATCCCACCGTGGGTGCTGCTGGCGCTGACCCTGGCGGCGTGGGCGCCGCTACCGTTCCGGCACCGCCACCCCGGCAGGGCGCTCGTCGCCGCCGTGGCGATCGAGAGCCTGCACCTGGCGCTGATGCCGATCCTGCTGCCGGACCTGCAGGTCAAGCTGGACGTCGCGCTGTACCAACCGGTGCCGATCGCCACCACCATCACCGCGTTCACCCTGGCGGAACGGGCCCGCAGCGGCCGCGGCTGGATCGGTGGACTGCTGGCCGGTCTGGTCCTGCTGGGCGTCGCGCTGCTGGTCCACCCGGTGAGCCTGCTGGGCGTCGACATGATCATGTTCAACGTGGTCCTGCTCGGCACCGCGTCCGGGGTTCTGCTCGCGGCCCGCCGCGTCCGGGCCGCCCGGACCGCCCGGGCGCTGCGCGACCACGTCGAGCAGCAGATCGTCGCCGAACGGCTGCGGATCGCCCGGGACCTGCACGACGTGCTGGCCCACCACCTCACCCTGGTCAACGCCCAGGCCGGCGTCGCCAACTACCTGCTGGCCAAGAACCCCGACGCGGCCGGTCGCGCCCTGCGCGACATCCACCGCCACACCGGCGACGCGCTGAACGAACTGCGCGCCACCGTCGGGCTGCTCCGAAACATCAACGACACCACCGGCGACCCACTGGGCGAGGACCTGCGTCCCGTCCCCGGAATGAGCCAACTCACCCCGCTGATCGACGGCTTCAAGGCGGTCGGGGTCGACATCACCGTCGACCTCACCGGCGACCTCACCGTCGACATCGACGGCATCCTCCCGGCGCTGCCGACCCACGTGGATCTCGCCACGTATCGCATCGTCCAGGAAGCCCTGACCAACGCCACCAAACACGCACCCGGCAGCCCCGTCCGGCTCCGCCTGGACTGCACACCGCGACACCTGCGGATCACCGTGGGGAACGGGCCGCCCCGCGACCCGGCATTTCACCACGCTGCGGGCACCGGGAACGGGCTGATCGGCATGCGCGAACGCGTCCGCTCCTGCGGCGGAACCATCCACGCCGGACCCACCCCGGACGGCGGCTTCCAGGTCACCGCAACGCTGCCCGTCACCACCGAAGGGACCCTGACGTGACCATCCGCGTCCTGCTCGCCGACGACCAGGCATTGCTCAGGGCCACCTTCCGGCTGCTGATCGACTCCGCCGACGACCTGCAGGTCGTCGGTGAGGCCGCCACCGGCGCCGACGCGGTCGCCCTGGCCGCCCACGCCGACGTCATCCTGATGGACATCCGGATGCCCGACATGGACGGGATCGAAGCCACCGCCACGATCACCGCCGACCCGCGATTGGCGAACGTCCGCGTGCTGATGCTCACCACCTTCGAAACCGACGACCTCGTCCTGGCCGCCCTGCGGGCCGGCGCCACCGGCTTCCTCGGCAAGGGAACCGAGCCAGAGCAGCTCCTGCACGCGATCCGCACAGTCGCCGCCGGCGAGGCCCTGCTCTCCCCGGCCGCCACCACCAGCCTCATCGCTCGTGTCGTGACCCAACCCACCCCTCGCACCGCCGCCGGACCCCTGCCGGGCGACCTCACCGACCGCGAGCTGGAGATCACCACCCTTGTCGGACAAGGACTGTCGAACCTCGAGATCGCCAAGCGGCTCACCATCAGCCCCGCCACCGCCAAGACCCATGTCAACCGAGCCATGATGAAGACCGGTGCCCGTGACCGTGCCCAGCTCGTCGTCTTCGCCTACGAACACGGACTGCTGAATACTTGATTCGGCGGCAGGCCACCATCCCTCGACCATCCAAGGGGATGGTGGTAGGCTGGCGGTACCGGTGAAGGAGAGGTGACGTAGGGATGGCAGAACCCGAGAAGACGGAGAAGATCACCGTCAACCTGGGGCTGGTCGATCTGGGGGAGATCGACCTGCTGGTCGCGGAGGGGTTCTACGCCAACCGCACCGATTTCATCCGGTCGGCGATACGCCGGCAACTCGAAACTCGTTCCACGGCCGTCAAGGACACCGTCGCCCGGCGCACCCTGGAGCTGGGTTCCGTGCACTACACCCGTGCCCTCCTCGAACAGCTGCGGGCGGCCGGGAAGACCGTGCACCTGCGGGTGCTGGGGCTGGGCAGCATCGCCGACGATGTCACCCCGGAGCTGGCGCTCGCCACCATCGAGTCCGTCGAGGTGCTCGGTGCGTTCCGGGCGTCCCGGGAGGTCAAGGCCGCCCTGGCGTCCCGCACGACCTGAACGACCGATCCACCCGTACCGCGAAACCGCTGCCACCGTCGGCGGTTCCACCGGCGACCCGTCGGGTCGTCCGCGAACCCACCCAGCCAAGGGGAGTACAGCCATGCCCGCAGACATCACCGCCGCGCTGGACCGCGCCATCCGGCTCATCCGCGACAACGCCTGCACGATCAGCCATCTGCAGGATCCGCCGACCGGCGACACGGCTGCGCCGTCCCTGCCCGACCCGACCGGCATCCTTGCCCGGCTGGGCATCACCGCCCCCGCCGACGCGCCCGTCAGCGGGTCGGGAACAACGCTGCCGACGGGACTCCCGATCGACCTGAGCGAACTGCGCATGGGCCGGCCGGGCGGGCTGACCGTGAACCTTCCCGGCCACCTGGCCGCGGGACTGGGGAGCGGCCTGGGCAATGGGCTCGGGAACGGGCTGATCCAGCCGGGCGCCGACCCCGCCGCCCGGCAGGCCGCCGCGGCGGCCGGTGGACAGATCCGGCAGCTGACCCACACCGGCCCCGCCGGCGCCCGGAACTACGATCTGTACATCCCCACCGGCTATACCGGTGAGCCCGTCCCGCTGGTCGTCATGCTGCACGGCGGCACCCAGGACTCCGTCGACTTCGCCGCCGGCACCGGCATGAACCACCTGGCCGAGCGGCACACCTTCCTGGTCGCCTATCCAGAACAGTCCCGTGCGGCCAACCACGGCGGCTACTGGAACTGGTTCCGACCCGAGGACCAGCAGGCCGGCAGCGGCGAGCCCGCGATCATCGCCGGCCTCACCGAGGAGATCATCGCCGACAACGTC
>DATDBV010000253.1:0-8719 GCA_036524715.1 Nakamurella sp.
AATCCCGTTCCGACCACAGTCATCGACAATAATTGTTACCGGACGGTGACCTTTGTCGAACGGCTCGGTCCCTTCCCCTCGACGTTTACCTGTGAAACTCTCCCGCCCGTCGCCTGGCACTGTCCGTACGACGTTGGGAGCACTCCGTGATCGGTCGTTGGGGACGAGTCGCGCTGGTCGCCGGGCTGGTGGGCGCCGGTGTCGTGCTGACGCCGACCGCGCCCGCCGCCATGGCCGCCGTGGATCCGCTGCCGAATCCGCCGATCACGAAGGCCTGCGGCATCGACCTCACGCTGGTGCTCGACGCGTCCGGATCGGTGAACAGCGCCCACGCCGTGGAGGACGTGCGGTCCGCCGGTCAGGCGTTCCTGGACGGCCTCAAGGGGACCAGCTCGAGCGCGCGGGTGCTGCAGTTCGCCACCGCGTCGGAGGAGCTGGCGAGCCGGCAGATCATCGACGACGCGAGCCTGAGTCAGGGCGGCGCGTTCGGCAAGGCCATCGCCGCCTACTACAACCCCAAGCCCCCGGTGACCGGGATCGGGGTGCACACCTTCCGGGGCGGCAACTACGACCCGAGACAGGCGAACAGTTGGACCAGCAACTCGTCCGACCAGTACACGAACTGGCAGCAGTCCCTCAAGCAGACCGCCGAGGACACGCCGAAGCTGGTCGTCTATGTGACCGACGGGGACCCGACGGCCTATGATTTCGACCGTCCGGGCGACCCCTTCTACCACGCCGCCCAACCGTACGACATCGGGATCAAGACGGATGGGAACTCGGACGCCCTAGCGATCACCATGGATCGGGCGGTGGAGGCCGCGAACGCGGTGAAGACGAACGGCTCCCGCATGCTGGCCGTCGGCGTCGGCAGCGCGCTCAACAACTCCGCCAGCCAGCAACGTCTCACCCAGATCTCGGGCCCGGACATCGCCTCGACAGTGGCCGATTTCGACATCGAGACCACCGACGTGGCCCTCGTCAAGAACTATTCCGACCTGGCGCAGGCCATCCGCACCGTGGTGCTGGACCTGTGCTCGCCGTCGCTGACCATCCAGAAACTCGCCCAGACCGCCGGCAACGCCGACTACCGGCCAGCCCAGGGCTGGAGCTTCACCACGACGCCGACGGTCACCCCGCCCGGATTCGACTGGGTGCTGCCCGACACCGCGCCGGCCACGTCCAAGACCGTGCTGACGGACAGCAACGGATACGCCCAGTTCCAGTGGGAACCCCAGGCCGAGGCCGCGACGTCGACAGCGCTGGTCAGCGAGATCCTGCAGGCCGGGTACACCGCCGGTCGACCCGGCGCCGACAACGACTTCCGGTGCGAGGCCAAGAACGTGAACAACGTCGTCCGGGTGATCACCGGCGACCTCGACACGGCCGGGCCGAACCCGGCATTCAACCTCGACCCGATCGGCAACGAGATCGTCACCTGCTCGGTCTACAACTCCTTCAATTACGCACCCGCGATCGCCATCACCAAGACCAACGATCCGACGGCGGTGCGCGGCGACCTGAACCCGGGGCAGAACGTCACCTCCACTTACGACGTCACCAACCCGGGCAACACCCCGCTGAGCCCGGTCACGGTCAACGACGACAAATGCGGTCCGGTCACCCCGATCCTGACCGACGGGCACAACACGGGTGACACGAATCAGGACGACCACCTCGACCCCGTTGAGACCTGGCGATACACCTGCACCGACGAGGTCACCGGCGGAGGCGGGACGTCCGTGGAAACGATCACCAACACGGCCACCGCACGTGGCGTCGACCCGGCCGGCACGGTGGTCACGGCCGTCGACACGGCCACGGTTGACGTCTACACGCCGGAAATCACCCTGACCAAGCTGGTCGACGGCCAGCCGTCGGTCACCGTCGAGCTGACCGATCCCCCGACCCAGGTCACCTACACCTACGCCGCGCAGAACACCGGCAACACCCCCCTCGGCTCGGTGACCCTGGCCGACGACACGCCACCGTGCACCAGCCCGACCCGCGATGCCGATCCCAACGGCAACGAGATCCTCGACGTCGGCGAGACGTGGACTTACTCCTGCCAGGCCACGCCCACCGCGTCGGTGACCAACACCGCGACCGTCACCGGGACCCCGCTGAACCCGGCCGCCGACAATCAACCGTTCCCCGACCCCAACCCGGCCGTGTCGGCCACCGACACCGCCCGGGTCCAGGTCGTCGAGCCTGGCCTGGTACTGACCAAGACGGTCGATCACGACCTGGTGATCCCGGGCACCCCGGTGATCTACACGTACACGGCTCAGAACGACGGCGATGTCGACCTGCGCAACGACACGGGCGACCCGGCGTGGATCGCCGACAACGCCTGCTCCCCGGTCTCCGGGGTGCCCAGCAACGACGACAACCAGGGCGACACCAACGACGACGACCTGCTGAACCCCGGCGAGACGTGGACTTTCACCTGCAGCCGCACCATCAATGAGCTGACCCAGAACACCGCGACGATCGTCGCGCAGCCGGTCGTCGACGGGAACCCAGTGGGCGGACCGCTGACCCGGGTCGACCGGGCCCTGGTCCGCGTGCTGACCCCGGCCATCGACGTGGTCAAGACCAACACCACTCCGGTGGTGCTGAACCCGGACGCCACACCGGTGAGCGGCCCGGACTTCGACCACGTCCCGCCCCCGCGGCCGGCCACGTTCGTCTACGAGGTCACCAACCCCGGTGACGTGCCCCTGGCCGAGGTGACCCTGACCGATGACACGTGCGCGTCGGTCGGCTTCGTCGGCGGCGACGAGAACACAAATAACCTGCTTGACGTCGACGAGGTGTGGAACTACACCTGCACCACCGTCGTGCCCGGCGCGGCACTCGGCCAGCCGTCGGCGCAGGTGACCAACACCGCCACCGCCGCGGGAACCCCGACGGTGCCGGACGAGGACCTCACCGGGGAGCCGATCAACGCGACCGACACCGCCGAGACGACCGTCATCCACCCCGACTTCGAGATCACCAAGACCGCGTCGCAGCCGGTGGTCCGGGCCGGGCGACCGGTCGTCTACACGATCGCGGTGAGGAACATCGGCGACGTGCCGCTGAAGTTCGCCACCCTGAATGACGACAAGTGCGCGCCGCTGGAGTACGTGGACGGCGACACCAACGGCAACGACCTGCTCGACGGGGTGAACGACGGGGATCCGGAGACGTTCACCTTCACCTGCACCCGGACCCTGGACCTACCGCCGGCGCCGGCCACCGAGGACGTCAACACGGTCAGCGGCACGCTGATCGACCCCCTCGGCAACGGGTACAAACACGGCGCCACGGCCACCGTGCATGTCATCGATCCCGAGATCGCCCTGGTCAAGAGCGTCAGCTCCCCACTGGTCCCGGCCGGCACCGGGGTCACCTACGGGTTCGATGTCACCAACGCCGGCGGCAGCCCGGTCCCGGTCGACGACGTCCTCGCCCAGGTCGTGCTGGTCGATGTGTCCGACCCTGCCGTCCCCTCCTGCGCGCGGCCGACGCTGATCGCCAAGACGGGCGGCAACCAGGACGATCTGCTCGACCGCGACCCGGCCGAGACCTGGCACTTCGAGTGCCAGGCGACGATCGACGAGCCGACGACCGACATCGCCGCAGTGGGCGCCATCGGTGGAACCACCGCCGGTCTGACGCTGCCGGTGGTCGACTTCGACGCCGCCTTCGTCCAACCGTTCACCCCGGCGATCACGGTGGAGAAGTCGGCCGAACCGACCGAACTGCCCGACGGCGGCGGACCGGTCACCTACACCTACACCGTGCGCAACACCGGTGACGTGCCGCTGGCGGACGTGACGTCCCGGATCACCGACGACACCTGCAGCCCGGTGACCTACGTCTCCGGCGACGACGACGGCGACGGCCTGCTCGATACCCCGACCAGCCTGTTCGAGGATTCGGCCGACGAAACCTGGACGTTCACCTGCACCACCACGGTCAACGCCACCACCACCAACACCGTGGTGGTGACCGGTACACCTACCGGTCCGGGCGGGGAACTCCTGTGCGGGACGGACAGCATCAACCCGCAGATCGTTTCCTGCGACACGACCGGAAGCGACACCGCCATGGTGGACCTGGCGGGCACGCCCACGGCACCACCGACCACCCCGGTGAACCCGGATCAACCGGACGGTTCGCTCCCGGACACCGGTACCAGCGGGATCGGCACCATGCTGGCCGGCGGCGCCATCGCGCTGATGCTCGGCGGTCTGCTGGTTGCGCTGGCCCGCCGACGCGGGCTGGCCGACCGCATCGAACCCTGAACGCGGACAGGCGATCCGGTGGGGAGGCTCCCACCCGCCGGCGCCACCGCCAGAGGCTTCGAGCGTCTCGCGTAAGGTCCCCGTTGCAGCTTCACAGGGAAGTGGGTTGCGGTCGAGGGGGCCGGGGAGGCGGTCGAGATCGATCTACATGGACTGGGAAATATGAGCGCTTGGTTTCGGCGGACAGCGAAGTCCGACGCACTCCTCGCGGAGGAGCGCGTCGTCCTCGGCGCACCGAATTGATCGCCGACGCGATGCAGCGTCGGGGAACGACTCAGAACGAACTTGCTCGACGTATCGGCGTATCACCCTCCGAGATCTCCCAGCGACTCAGCGGACGACGGAACATGTCACTGGGAAAGTTTGCGGCCGACGACCACGTGGGTGAGGTAGCGCACCCCCTGGTGCATCCGGGAGATACCGACAACGATGGGCTCGGCCACCGCGAGACCGGCGGTGACCGCGCGGATCCAGACGTTGCGCTGGTTCATCGACAACTCCCAGATCGTCGACGCGAACGGACTCATTCTGTCGCGCGGCCCATGCTGTACTCCGCTGCCATACAACTTCGGACGCCAGGGAACAGGCTCCTTCGACGGTGACGCGGCCGGTCAGCGAGGGCCGCTCGGCACAGGGTTAGCCCTGGGTGCATTTGCAGGGATGGCCTGCTTACATCCGGCCGGTTTGCGCGCGAATCTGGGTGCATTCGGAAAGGAGAAATCATGAGTACACCGATTCCCATTGGCCGAGAAGCCCAGGAAGCCGCCCCACCACCGCGTCGAGGCCGGTGCTGCCCCGCTCACAGTCTGCATCGTCGGGGCCTCGGGCAAGCTCGGGCGGTACATGGTGCAGCACGCGCTGGACCGCGGCTACCAGGTCGTCGCGGTCTGTCGTGAGGTCAGTGTTGGCAAGCTCGAGGAGTTCTCGCGGCGCATCACGATCATCCCGGGAGCGACGGACGATCGCCAGGTCATCGAGCGGGCGGTCGCGGGTTGCGACGGCGTGCTCACGGTGTTGGTCCCGCGAGGGGTTCACCACTACTCAACAGGAACAGCCCAGGCGGTGCTCGACCAGGCTCGGCGCGGGGCTCGCCTGGTGTTCTCGTGCGGGTATCACATCACGCGCGATGGTCAGGACGTGTTCTCGTGGAAGGTCAAGGCGCTCGTGAATGTCGTGGGCCGGCTCGCGCGCCTCTTGCGTCTGGTTGATCTCGACGACCAGGTGGAGGCTTGCCGGCGCGTCTTCGCCAGCGACACACGGTGGACCGTCGTGCGCGGAAGCGAGCTCGAGGAGGGCGAGCCACAGGGTCTGCCCGTGTGGAGTCGACACGTGGGAGACCCGATCCTGCAGAGCAACCTGACGCGTCGGGTGGACTTCGCCCGGTTCATGGTGGAGGCCCTGGAGAACGACGAGCTGGTTCACCAGGCGCCGGCCATCGTCGGCTGCCAGACGCCATCGGCGCTCGCCCACGCTGCGCTCGGTTCGCCCGAATTGCGATGAAACCGTTCACACACGTCGGCGGGTTGGTCCCATGCACACACAATGAGGAGCTTCCGAATGTCTACCGTAAGTACGCCGACCATTGCCGCTTCGGCAATGCGGCAGAGGGAAACACGAACCACATCCAGCAGGAAGACCGCCGCCCTTGTCGGATTATTGTTCCTCACCGCGACCGCCGCTTTCATCTGCGCCGAGGCGCTCAATTCCAGGGTGCTGAGCCAGCCGAACTTCCTGGCGGAGGCAGCCGCCGAATCCACTGTCCTGGCAACGGGCGCGCTCATGCTGTTCGGGCAGTTCGGGGTGGTGGGTATCGCCGTTCTCCTGTTTCCGGTGCTGAAGCGCCACGGCGAGTCGCTGGCGCTGGCACACGTTGGATTCCGCGTCACCGAGCTTGCGGCGAGCCTTTTCTATCTCGCGGTTCCCCTCCTGGCGATCGAGCTCGGAGCCGGGTTGCGCGACGGCACGGTCGATGAGTCTGCTTCGTCGAGTCTTGGTGCGCTCTTGCAGGCACACCACAACGTGGCCATCTTGATGATCTACATCGCTACTGCGGCAGCGGGCATGTGCATGACCACGCTGCTCTACCGATCGAGGCCGATCCCGCGCTGGCTCGCGATCCTCGGCCTCGTCACCTATCCGACCTTGTTGGCGGGATGCATCGGGGACATCTTCAACCTGGTTGACGTGACCCAGGGCATCGGCCTGGTTGCCTTGGTCCCGGGCGCCTTGTTCGAGTTCATTCTGCCGGTCTGGCTCATTGTCAAGGGATTCAGCATTCCCGAAGACGAGTGACGACGGAGGTTCGGACTGACGTATCGCCGAGTCGTTCGGCGGGTCCCGGCACGCACGAAAGGAGCACGGCCATGGAGCGCATTCACGGCTGGCCGATGGTCGGCCGGACGGTGCTGGTCACCGGAGCCACCTCCGGTATCGGAAGGGCAACCGCCATCGGACTGGCTAAACTGGGCGCCCACATCGCAATAGCCGGCCGGGATCCCGGGCGCACGGAAAGCGCGGCCCGCGAGATCAGGGCGGCAGGCGGCCTGAATGTCGACATGTTCGTCGCGGACCTGTCCTCCCAGGCGCAGGTGCGGCAGCTGGCCGGCGAGGTACTCGAGAGGCTGCCGCGGATCGACGTCCTGGTCAACAACGTCGGCGGGTACTGGAGCACGCGCCACGTCACGGCCGACGGGCTGGAACTCACCTTTGCGCTCAACCACCTGGCGCCGTTCCTGCTGACCCAACTGCTCCTGGACCGGCTCCGCCGGAGCGTCCCGGCCCGCGTGGTCACGGTCGCCTCCAACGCACATGCTCAGGGACGCATCGACTTCGACGACCTGCAGGGCGAACGGTCCTACTCCGGCGGCCGCGCATACAACCAATCCAAACTCGCCAACGTCCTGTTCAGCTACCAGCTGGCCGGAAGACTGCGCGAGTGCGGAGTGACCGCCAACGCGCTGCATCCCGGCGTCGTGCGGACATCGTTCGGGGCGCAGGACCCCACCCGCATCCAGCGACTCCTCGTCCCGATCCTGCGGCCGGTCATGAAGTCGCCGGCCCAGGGTGCCGTCACGTCCATCCTCCTGGCATCGGCTCCCTCAGTCGAGCAGGTTTCTGGCCGCTACTTCGCCAACCGGCGATCCACGAGATCCTCCAATCGCAGCTACGACCAGGCGGTCGGGGCACGGCTCTGGGAGGCGAGCGCGGATCTGGTCGGACTCACCGCGGCACCCCGTGCGTGAGGCCGCTGGCAATCGTCCGGCAACCAGAATTCCCGGCTCCAAGGCCGCCCTCGGAGTTGCCGACTCGACAAGGTACAAGGATCCGGTCGGGCACGACCGCGTACTGATTGTGGACGACCATGCGTCCTTCCGATCGATAGCGCGCCAGGTCCTGACGGCGGACGGGTTCGTCGTCGTTGGCGAGGCTGCCGACGGGGCGGAGGCGATCCGGGCATGCGGTGAGCTACGCCCCGACATCGTCCTGCTCGACATTCAACTGCCGGATATCGACGGATTCACCGTGGCCGCCGTCCTCATCAGCCGGCTGGACCCGCCCGCGGTTGCCCTTGTGTCAAGCCGATCGCGTGCCGACTACGGATCCATGATCGAGACCTGCGGCGCCCGCGGGTACATCGCCAAGGCAGAACTCAGCGGAGAAGGGGTGCGCCATCTACTACTCCCGAATCGGGTGCCACCGCATCGGCCGTGATCCGGGGATGCATGGTCGAGCCACGGAACGGGTTACTGCTCGTCCTTTCGGAGTGGGACGCTCTGGGGATGAGGGTGATGGTCGCTGACGACGCGGCGTTGTTCCGAGAGGGGTTGTCCCTGGTACTGGCCGAGGCGGGGTTCGAGGTGATCGCCAAGGTTGCGGACGGGCAGGCATTGCTGCACCGGGTGCGTGAGGATCCACCCGACGTGTGCGTCGTCGACATCCGAATGCCGCCGACGTACACCACCGAGGGGCTCGACACGGTCCGGGCACTGCGCGCGAGCCATCCTGGCGTAGGGGTCCTCGTCCTATCGGCGCATGTGGAACCGGGCTACGCCCTGGCGCTGATTGAGGACGGCGCGCACGGTGCCGGGTACCTGCTGAAGGAGCGAGTTGCCGACCTCGCCGAGTTGACCGATGCCGTGCGCCGAGTGGCAAAGGGGGGTCTGGTGATCGACCCGTCGGTTGTGGCCCAACTGGTCGGGCGCAAACGAGCGCGCAATCCACTCGATGCGCTGACGGACCGCGAACGCGATGTGCTGTCGGTGATGGCGGAAGGCCGTTCCAACCAAGGGATCTGCGAGCGGCTCCACCTGAGTCCCAAGACGGTGGAGGCCTACGTGCGCGCGGTATTCAGCAAGCTGGGCCTGCACCAGGGTGCAGACGACAACCGCCGGGTGCTGGCCGTCCTGGCCTCCCTGCGCGGGTAA
>DATDBV010000254.1:0-5859 GCA_036524715.1 Nakamurella sp.
CCGTTGACCCCCCGTGCACCCAGGGTGATCCCGGAACTCCCGGCGACCGGTGACGTGGTCGCCGAGGACCCGCTGTCGGGGTTCTGCGGGCTCGTGGTCGCCTGCACCAACAGCGCCGTCACCCTGGAGGACCGGCACGGCAAGCGGCGCAACTTTCCCCTGGCGGTCGGCGCGTTCCTGGTCGACGGGCAGCAGGTCACCCTGGTCCGCCCCAGGTCCGCGACCGCCGCGGTCGCCCACTCGGCGTCCGGATCGCGCGCGGTGGCCGGGCTGCGGGCGCGCACCGCACGGGGCAGCCGCATCTGGGTGGAGGGCATCCACGACGCCGCCCTGGTCGAACGGGTGTGGGGACACGACCTGCGGGTGGAGGGGGTCGTCGTCGAGCCGCTGGACGGGCTGGACAACCTGCCCGCCGCGGTGGCCGAGTTCACCCCCGGACCGGGGCGGCGGGTCGGTGTGCTGGCCGACCACCTGGTGCCGGGGTCGAAGGAGAGCCGGATCGCCGACGCCGTCACCCGGTCCCCCGCCGGACCGCACGTGCTGATCACCGGACACCCGTACATCGACATCTGGCAGGCCGTCCGGCCCGCCGCGGTCGGCATCAAGGCCTGGCCGACGGTGCCGCGGGGCACCGACTGGAAGACCGGGGTGTGCCAGGCCCTCGGCTTCTCCGACGTCCGGACGCTCTGGGGCCGCATCAACGGCTCGGTGCGCAGCTACCGGGACGTCGACACCCCGCTGATCACCGCGGTCGAGCGGCTCATCGACTTCGTCACCGGTTGACGATCCCCTCCACGCATTCGAGGGAGGTGTTTCGGTCCCTCCCGGTCGACCGGAAGCGCCGAAAGCCCTCCCTCGATCACGTCCCTACCAGATAGCGACATGACGACATGGCGCGGTCAGCGCACGACCAGAACCAACGCCAGCGCCGCACACAGCAGGGCTGCCGCGGTGGCTGCGGCCATCGCCGCCCCTCCGCCCGGCCGCGACGACGCCGCGCCGGGGCTTGTCAGCTCGCGATGGACGCGGCGGTATCTGGCCAGTGCGAGCAGCCAGGCGAGGACCGGGAGCGAGAGCCCGGCGACCGTCAACAGGATCAGCGCCGCATCGGCCTCGACGGCCAGCACCTTGACCACGAGCGCCAGCACCACGGATGAGGCCAGGCAGGTGCGGCCCCAGGCCAGCAGGGTGCGCTCGGGCTGGGCACCCCGGTCGTAAAGTTCGGACGACCTCACAGCACGAAGATGGCGAGCGCGAGCAACACGGTGGTGAGCACCACCACGACGGTCAGGACCGACGCGGTGGCCGCGCCGTGCAGCGGCCGGCCCAGCCGCAACGCCCGCTCGTTGCGGGCCCACCCGACGAACCCCTGCCCGGCGGCGCCGATGCCGGAGAAGATCAGCACGATCGCCGCGACGTCACCGAGTTCCTCGGGGATCTGCAGGTGCAGGGCGTGCACCCCGATCCCGCTGGCGATCAGCGCGAGCGAGGTCCGGATCCAGGCCAGGAAGGTGCGTTCGTTGGCCAGGCTGAACCGCGGGTCGGGTTCGGTGCCCTGGCCATAGACCCAGCGCGGGAAGCGCTCACGCCGATCCGACGACTCGCCCGCACCAGGCTCACGCGCCATGCCGGCCCCGTTCGACCGGCGCAGATTCGCGCGCCGGCACCCACCGCGGCGTCCACACCCGGCCCGTCGCCGTGACCCGGGTCCCGCGGGCGCCGACGATCAGCAGGCACCGCATGTCCACACTCACCGGGTCCAGCTCGCCCAGCGTCGTAAACCGCAACGACTCCCCGTCGCGGCCGACGTCCCGCCCGACCACCACCACCGTGGCCGGGTCCCGTTCCTCGCGCAGCACCGCGAGCGCGTCGGCCAGCGGCCGGGTGCGGGTGCGGGAGGCCGGGTTGTAGATGGCCAGGGCCAGGTCGGCCCGGGCGACGTGGCGCAGCCGCTCCTCAATGACCGGCCACGGCTTGAGCCGGTCGGACAGCGAGACCACCGCGAAGTCGGCCCCCAGAGGCGCTCCGGCGCGAGCGGCAACGGCCTGCGCCGCGGTGATCCCGGGCAGTACCCGGATGCGCACCCCGGCGAACTCCGGCGCCTCGGCGGCCTCGAAAACCGCCGCCGCCATGCCGAACACCCCGGCGTCGCCGCCGGACACCACCGCCACCCGCTCGCCCGCCGCGGCCAGCTCCAACGCGAACCGGGCCCGGCCGATCTCCACGGTGTTACCGGATGCGTGCCGCCGCAGGCCCTCTCGCTGCTCGACGCGATTCACGTAGGGCGCGTAACCGACGACGTGATCGACGGTGTCCAGCGCGGCGAGGGCCTCCGGGGACACCCAGGCGTCCGGCCCAGGACCCAGCCCGATCACCAACAGCTCGGCCGGCCCGGATGCGGCTCGGCGGGCCGGCACCGGCTGCTGCCGACCGTCGCCGGGCACGATGATGATCGAGAAGTACGGCACCGTCGCGGGATCCACGTCCTTCACCGGGATCAGCGCCTGGCCGTGGGTGGACGCGCGCTCCACGTACAGCGCTTCCTCCAGCCGCCCGGCCTGCCGCAGCGCCTCGCGGACCGCCGGAAACGTGCGGCCGAGCTTCATGATCGCCGCACCCTTGGTGTCGGCCAGCCGACGAGCCAGCTCCGGCACCGGCAGGGTGCCCGGCAGTACGGTCAGCACGTCCTGCTGCCGGACCAGCGGCATCGCCGCCGCGGCGGTGGCGGCGGCGACCGACGTCACCCCGGGCACCACCTCGGTCGGAAAGCGGTGGCTGAGCCGATCGTGCAGATACATGAAGGAGCCGTAGAACATCGGGTCGCCCTCGCACAGCACCACCACGGTCCGGCCGGCGGCCAGGTGGGCCGCCAGCCGCTCGGCGGATTCGTCGTAGAAGTCATCGACCGCGCCGCGATATCCGTTGGGGTGCTGGGTCTCCCCGGTGGTCACCGGGTACACCAGGGCCTCTTCGACGACGCCGGCTGGCATCAGCTCGGCGGCGATGGACCGGGCGATGGACCGGCCGTGGGTACCCGAGTGGTAGGCGACGACGTCGGCCGCCTCGATCAGCCGGGCGGCCTTGCGGGTGATCAACTCCGGATCGCCCGGTCCCAGCCCGACCCCGAACAGACACCCGGCGCTCATGCCGGCAACCTTCCGGGGCACCTCGCGAGCTCGGTCGCCCCGCAAGGGGCGCCGGCATGACGGTGTCGATTGTTCGCTCTGATTTCGAGCCCTCCCACCCGCCCTGCGCTCATGCCGGCCCGCCGGCCAGCGCGTTGATCGCCGACGCTGCCAGGGCGGCCCCGCCCCGCCGCCCGACGACCACCACGAAGGGAATGCCGGCCTCATGATCGAGCAGTGCCTGCTTGGATTCGGCCGAGCCGACGAAACCGACCGGCACCCCGACGATCGCGGCCGGCCGGGGACCGCCCTCGCAGATCCATTCGAGCAGGTGGAACAGCGCGGTCGGGGCGTTCCCGATCGCCACCACCGCGCCCTGGAGTTCGTCGCCCCAGAGCGAGACCGCCGCGGCCGACCGGGTGGTTCCCCACGATGCGGCCAGGCGCTCGACGCGGTGGTCGTGCAGCCGGCAGATCACCTCGTTGCCGGCCGGCAGCCGGGCCTTGGTCACTCCCGAGGAGACCATCATCGAATCCACGAACACCGGCGCTCCGGCGAGCAGCGCGGCGCGGCCGGCCGTCACGAAGTCGTGGTGGATCCGCAAGTCGTCCACCAGGTCGGGCTGCCCGCTGGCGTGCACCATGCGCACCGCGATGTGTTCGGCGTCGGCCGGCACCCCGGACAGGTCCGTCTGCGCCCGGACGATCGCGAACGACTCCCGGTAGATCTGCGGGCCGTCCGAACAGTAGGGGTAGCGGCGCAGCGGGCGGGTGGTCATGGCTGCGCTTCCCTTCGGGTCGCGATCATTGCTGGCGCATGCTGCATGGAGGTTTCGACAGTGCCTGCATCACAACAGATCTCCACTCGCTGCCGGTCGACGACGGCGAGCACGTGCGGTCGGGACGGCCGGCCGCATGCTCGCGCGCAGGCCACGACGTGCACCGGCAGCTGCCCAGATCGGGGGGAGGCGGCCACGATCTTCCGCGCCAGCGCGCCGGTGTCGCCGGCTCCTCGGGCACACCGCGTTCCGGGACAGGCGGTGACCCCCCGCCAGGGGGAACGGTCGTCGGCGATCAGGCCGGTGGCGCTCAGCCCGGCGAGCACCGAAGAGGCGTCGTCCTCCTGGACGTCGGGCACCAGGACGCCCCGCCACGGAGTGACCACCAGCGCATCGGTGACGGCCGCCTCCGCGAGCGCCCCCACCTGGGGGGCGGTGAGGCGGCCCAGTGGGGCGAGTACCGACAGCACGACCCGGCCGTCGCCGCTGGTGAGCGCACCGAGCGGCGCGACCTCACCCGGGCCAAGGTCGGCCGGCTCGGCGGACGTCCCCAGGAGTCCTGAGCCACCGCCGGCGAGTTCCCGGACGTGCCAGCACACCCGCTCCGTCACGGCCGATCGCATGCGGAACTCGTCGCCGAGGCCGATCATCGCCGCCACCGACGCGGCGAGCGGCACGTCCGGACCCGGGACTCCACCGGCCCAGACGCGGACCAGGTCCGCGGAGAGCGCCAAGATCCCCACATCGGCCCGGGCGACGCCGACATCGCCCCGACCGTCGTCGAGAACGAACAGAAACGGCCCGGGCAGGGCGGCCAGGTCGGGTCGGGCGCACAGCGCGACGTCGAGCTCGGCGACCACAGGGCGCAGGTCGGCGAGGCCACCGACCAGACCGGTCAGCGGCGAGCAGACGATGTTCCGGACGCGCTCGTGCGTCGGGTGCGGCAGCAGGCCGGCACCAGCCAAGGCATCGACCAGGCCCGCCGCCGCGGACCCGTCCGCGGTCGTCCGTACCCCCCTGAGCTGCAGGTTTGCCCGCGAGGTCAGCTGGACGTCGCCGTCGGCACAGTCGGCCGAGGCCGCGCTGAGCGCCTTGAGCTTGGCTGCGGCGATCCGGCCGCCGGGGATCCGCACCCGGAGCACTGCGCCGTCGACGGCCTGGTGCGGTCGGAGCAGGCCCGGGCACCGATCGGCGTCGGCGCGGGTCGTCACCGGCCCATCGTGTCATGCCCGAATCGCATACCCCGATCGGTCGTCAACGGCTCTCCCGGCCGCCTACGTTCTGGCGGTTTGTTCCCGCTCAGCGGGCCTTTCCGCCGGAAGGCGCGGGATAGGGGACCGGCTCGCGGAGGGCGTGGCGCAACTCCCCGCAAACCCCACCCCTTCGGCCGGCACTACCTGGGCGACGCAAGGGTGGCTCGGATGGCAGGGGTCAGGGCGTCCTCGATCTGCTCCTGGGTCAGGGTGGTCACGGCCGGAAGGCGCAGCAGGTAGCGGGTCAGCGCGAGCCCGAGAAGTTGCGCGGCAATCAGGCCGGCCTTTCGGGCGGCGAGGTCCGGGCCGATCGCGGCAGCCAGTGCGGGGGCCACCTGGGTGGCGAAGATCTGCCGCATCCGGGCGGCGGCGTGCTCGTTGGTGACCGCTGAGCGGAGCAGCATCAGCAGGGCGTCGCCGGCGGGGTCGCGCTCCCAGCGATCGAGGAACACCCGGATGAGCGTCCGCGGGAGATCATCGACGGCAACGGTACTCAGGTCGGGCAGGCTCAGGTCGATGTCCAGCGCGGCATCGAAGAGCTGCGCCTTGTTTCCGAAATAGCGCATCACCATCGACGGGTCGATGCCGGCGTCGGCGGCGATCGCCCGAATCGTCGTGCGGTCGTAACCCTGGGCCGCCAGCCGCTCCCGGGCGGCGTGCAGGATCGCTGCCTTGGTGCGGTCGGAACGCTTTTCGGGGCCGG
>DATDBV010000255.1:0-3407 GCA_036524715.1 Nakamurella sp.
CGCGCGGCGGCCAGCAACGGCAGCACCCGGTGATCGATGTCCGCGGCGAACCGCTCTCGCGCCTCGTCCTCGGCGCGGACCAGGCGCCCACGGGACTGCGCGAGTTCTGCCGATGACGCCTCGATCTGCCGGATGTGGTCGGCCACCTCGGCTTCCAGCAGCGCCCCGCGGAACGCGACGCCCGCCTGCCGGCCGATGTCGGCCAGCAGGGCCTGCTCGAATGGGCGCAGGTCGCGGCCCGCCGGCAGGTCGACGCTGACACAGCCGATCGGCTCGCCGTCCTCGACAGTTGTGGCGTGCTCCGTCGACCGGGCCGCCGATCGCGCGGATCCGGGTCGTTCCCAGACCGCGCTGATCAGCGGATCGTCTGCCGGGCCGACCGTGGCCACCGCACGCACGGCACCCACCGCGCGGCCCGCGGTCTCGGCGACCAGGGTCGGCATCGCGTCCGGGGTCGGCCGATCCGCGAGCTCCCGGTTCAGGTCGGCGAGCGCCTCGTAGGGCGCCGCCCGCTCGCCGTAGACCAGCCGGTCGGTCCATCGCAGCACGCGGCGGCGCAGTGGCTGGAAGCCGGCCGCGACCAGCGCGGTTGCGACCAGCGACGGCCAGTAGAGATCGTCGCCCTGCGTGCCGAACCCGTACAGCAGCGCCCACCCGATCGTCACCACCACGGCGACGTACCCGACCGTGACGAACACGCCAAGGGTGGCCAGGACGATCGTGCGGGACAGGATCACGTCGATGTCGAACAGCCGGTAGCGCAGGATGGCGATGCCGACGCTGATCGACACGAAGATGTAGGACAGGTACCACGGCACGATCAGGAACCAGGGCGGGTCGACCAGCAGGATCTGGCTGGTCAGGGCGATCACCGACGTTGCGGTCAGTGCGGCACCGGAGGCGGCGAGCCAGAGCAGTTGCTGCCGGGGCTCGCCGGTGGCCGACAACAGGCGTCGCCAGATTGCCGCCCCGCCGAGCCCGACCGCGACCAGGATGATCAGGTAACTCAGCAGCGCCGCGGCACCGGTCACCCAGCCGATCTCCGCCGAATCGCCGCGCAGCAGTTCGCCGGGTGGGATGGCCAGGATCACGCCGTATTGGAGGAGCAGCGCACCGACCGGGACGAGTGGGGTGTACCGCCACCGGCGCGACGGGACCCGACCGTCGGGTGCCAGCAGGTAGATCAGGGCCAGAAACGTCATCGTCCAGATCGCGCTGAACAGTTGGCCGCCGACGATCAGCGCGTCCGGGATCGCCGCCCGTCGACCCTGCACAACCAGACGGAGAATGACCGCGCCGAGCATCCCGCCGATCTCGTTGCCGAGTTGCCCGGCGGTGAAGAGCCAACCGATCAGGTTCCGCGGATACCGGCTGATGATCAGCGCTCCGACCGCGGCGCCGAGCACCGAGCCGATCGAGACCAGGGGGAATCCATGGTCCACGGTGACGTCGTAGGACCACAGCGGGATCTCGGCGCCGACCAGCAGGACGGCCTGCACTGCCGCGCAGGCGCAGGTCGCGCCGAACAGCAGCCAACCGAGCCGTCGCATCGGGTCAACCCGCCCCGGGCGGCGCCGTCGAGGACGCCGGCAACTCGATGTCCAACGTGGTGCCCCGACCGGGACTGGACGTCAGGCGCAGCCGGCCGCCGACCGATTCCACCCGGTCGCGGACGTTCGCCAGGCCACGCCCGGGAGTGATCCGCGACTCGTCAAACCCGCGGCCGTCGTCGGCGATGACCATCCGGACATGCCCGCCCGGGCCGTCCCGGATGTCGATCCGGATCTGGTCCGCCGCGGCGTGCTTCGCCGCGTTCTGCATCGCCTCGACCGCGCAGAAGTAGAGCGTGGCCTCGCGGTCGGTGGGCAGGCGCGGGAGGGTATCCGCGGTCAGCGTCACCGGGACCGGGCTGCGGCCGGCAGCGACCCGCAGCGCGGGCACCGGGCCGTCCTCGGTGAGCGTCCGCGGGTACAGGCCTTGGGCGAGTTCCGCGAGGGAGTCGATGGTCGAGGAGAAGGAGTCCGCCTGGGCGCCGAGCAGACCGACGGCGCGGTCCGAGGCCCGACCGAGCAGGGTCTGCACCAAGCGGAGGTTCACCAGCAGGGCGATGACCTCCTGCTGCGCCCCGTCGTGGATGTTGCGCTCCAACCGCTTGCGTTCCGCGTCCTGGCGGGTGACCAGGTCGCGGCGCGCGCGGCGCAGGTCGTTCGAGCGCTGCTCCAGGTCGGCGAGCCGGCGCTGTCGCTCCACGCGCAACCCGGACACCCGGAGCAGCAGGCCCGACTGGGCCGCCACGCCCTCGACCAGGCGACGTTCGACGGAGCTGAGGCGATGACCGGGGGCGGTGAGCATGGTCAGCCGGCCGAACAGTTCACCGCGATCGCTGACGTCCAGTTCGTGCCGGTCCAGACCACCCTCGGCCTCCCCGGAATCCGTGCCGGGTCGGTCGGCTCCCGCTCCGCCCGCGGTCCAGGACGCGGCCCGCTCCAGCCGGCCGTTCACCAGCAGCCACACCTCCGTCCGCCGCGCGCCCGTTCCCTCCCCGACCACCGCGGCGATGTGTTGGGGAAGTTCGGCGATCGGGTAGCGGCCGGCCACCGAGTCCGCGAACCCTGCGAGGACCTGCGCCCGGGACGGGCCGCCCCCGTGGGTGAGCCGCGTCAGCATCAGACGGGTGCGGACGCGGACCGGTTCGAAGGCGAGGGCGACGACCGCGGTGACCACCACGGACAGGACCAGGCCCGGTGGGCCGGTCCGACCGAACAGCCGCTCGACGCCGACAGCGGCCGCATAGACGAGCACCACCAACGCGCCCATCACCAGCGCGGTAGCCACACCGATGCCCCGGTCGCGTCGGGCACTTGGGTCGCGTCGGGCACCCGGGTCGCGCGCGAGCGCCCTGGACGCCGCCGTGTCGCCCGTCGAGCCCGACATCGACACAGCATCCACCTTTTCGTCGGTCCTGGGGCATCACTGGGCTGCGGAAGTTCGGCCGGTCCTATGCCTGCGGATTTTCCGCGGCCTGGGTGTGCGCGCGGGGCCTTGGGTGAGCGCTGCGGGGTTTCACTGGGCTGCGGAGGTTCGGCCGGTCCTACGCCTGCCGACTTTCCGCAGCCATAGTGTCCGCGCCGCGCCTGGGCGAGCGATCCCCGCCTCACTCGGGGCGAGGGTCGCGGGCCGGCCGAGCCCGCAGGACGGCGATGGCCGCCACCGCCAGCAGCGCGATCTGCGCCGCGCCGGCGGCCCGTTGCAGGATTCCCGGCGGCAGCATCAGGTCGGTCATGCCGAACACCCCGGGCAGCCGGTTGGCGATCAATGCCGTCGACAGCAGGCCGCTGACCAGCGCGAACCCCCCGAGCACCGCGGCCGGGAGGCTGCTGTGGCCGGCGCCACGACGCAACCGACGG
>DATDBV010000256.1:0-2432 GCA_036524715.1 Nakamurella sp.
CCCCGGCGGCACAATCAGCCGGGTCGGCGTGCCCCAGTACGACCAGGCCCCGGTCGGATTCGGCTCGCTGTTCGGACCGAACGCCACCCTCACCGGCGGTCCGGCGCCGGTCCGCGCCTACATCGATCGCCTGCTGCCGGCTGTCCTTAACGGCACCGTCAACCCCGGCCGGGTCTTCGACCACACGGTCGGTCTGGACCGGGTGCCCGACGGGTACCGGGCAATGGACGAACGCAAGTCGTTGAAGGTCCTGATCCAGCCGTGACCCGCGCGCCGGCGATGCCCCACAGCTGCACACCCCCGGGCCCGACGACGCCCACGCACCACGATCGGAGGACCCGATGACGACAAACTGGAGCCCACGCGAGGCCCAGGCATTGACCGCCCGGCAGGAGGTGCAGGTGGTCACCCGCCGCCGGGACGGGTCTCTGCGCCGACCGACGACGATCTGGATCGTCGGCGATGGTGATCGGGTCTTCGTCCGTTCCACCAACGGACCGACCGCAGGCTGGTACCGGGAGGCGATCGCCACCGACGCCGGGCAGATCGTGGTCGCCGGAACGGCCTACGACGTGGGGTTCGTCAAGGTCGAGGACGACGAGCTGATGCTGGTCGACCGCGCCTACCGGGCGAAGTACGGCCGGTATGCCTCGATCGTCGATTACCTGGTGGAGGACGAACCGCGATCGGCGACCCTCGAGGTGCGGCCCGGCTGATCTCCTGGTCAGGAACTGGTGTCGCCCATCCGGCGAACAACCCGGTGCAGGCGTCTGTTCAGCCATTCCGCGCGTTCGGCCTCCGCGCCGGTGACGCGGCCGAGGCCGGAAGAAATCTCGTTCAACTCTTCGACATAGCCGGCGCGTGTCTGGATTGCGGCGGTCTCCCACGTGCGCTCGATGAAACTGATCCTGCGACTCATGGTCTCGACCGACATAGTGCACTCCCAATTTGATCGCTACTCTACCCGGTCACGCCGAGGATCCATGACGCAGACGTCGGCAGCACCACCGGCACCGACCCGAGATCCGTGGTGGAGGGCTTGGACCGATGCCCTGAATCGTCATGACGCCGACGCCGTACTTCGGCGCGGATTCCCGATTCACGGAACATGATGACCTTCCTGATCGAGGTGGCCGGGCCGACGCGAACAGGAAGAAGAAATTGGCCGGCGGGAACGCCCGAAGGCGTTCGCGCCGGCCGTTGACGGGTGGTGCAACTCGACCCGATCCCACGATCGAGTCCTGCCGGGCTGGGCTCTGTCCCCGCCGCGGGACACAACCGGCACGATTCGAATGGGCATCTTCCCATCAACCAAGGCAAGGCTTACCTGGACTCTGGCCGCCCGCAAGACCCGGATGTCGCGCACCGGCGCGGGCCGGCAGTCGAGGGATGTCCGAACGGGCCGATCTGTCCATTCGGACAACCCGGGCCGGGGTCTGGCGGCCTAACCGCAACCTGGCGGTCGGGCTCGTCGGCTGGGCCCTGACGCTCCGCATCGGCCCCCGGGCGTCGGCGAACTGCCCGGGTGGTCGAAGTAACCCGACGGTGTTGTTAGGCTCACCTAATGCTGTTCCAGGAGGCGCTGGGCGAGGGTCCCAACTCGGATCTCGAGTGACGATCGAAGCGGAACGCAGCGCCGCCCCCGCCGCGGTCGGTGCGGGTCGCAAGGCGACGGCGGTGGTGGTCGGTGTCGTGCTGCTGGCCGTGCTCGTGGTCGCGAGTGTCTTCATCGGCTCGGGCGACATCCCGTTCGCCGACGTGTGGGCGGCCCTGCAGCAGGACTCGGGCAGCTCCACCGACCTGATCGTGCGACAGTTCCGGATTCCCCGCACCCTGCTGGCCATCGTGGTCGGGATCGCCTTGGGTCTGGCCGGGGCCATCATCGCGCCGCTCACCCGCAATCCGCTGGCCGACCCGGGCATCCTCGGGGTCAATGCCGGCGCATACACCGCGGTCGTGTTCGCGGCCGCCTTCCTGGGTTCCACGGTGAATACCGCGATGGTCGGGTTCGCCATGCTGGGTGCCCTGCTGGCGGCCGTGGTCGTCTACGGCGTCGGCAACACCGGCTTGGCCGGCGGGACCCCGACCAAGCTGGTGCTCACCGGCGTCGCGCTGGGCGCGGTGCTCACGGGCATCAGCTTCGCGATCACCCTGACCAAGCCGGAGGTCTTCGACCGGGTCCGGTTCTGGAGTGCCGGATCGCTGCAGGGCCGGCAGTTCGACACCCTGTGGTCGGTATTGCCGTTCATCGTCATCGGCACCGTCATCGCACTGCTGATGCCGCGGGCGCTCAACGCGTTGTCCCTGGGCGAGGACCTCGCCGTCGCGCTGGGTTCGCGGCCGGGGTTCACCAAGCTGGCCGGGGTCGTCGCGGTCACCCTGCTCTGCGGGGCGGCCACCGCGGCGGCCGGGCCGATCGCGTTCGTCGGGCT
>DATDBV010000257.1:0-6136 GCA_036524715.1 Nakamurella sp.
GTGGCTGGCCCACTCGGTGCACCTGACCGACGAGTCGATCGCCAGCCTGGCCCGGACCGGCACGTCGGTGGCGCACTGCCCCACGTCCAACGCCCGGCTCGGCTCGGGGATCGCCCGTGCGCGAGACCTGCGGGACGCCGGCGTCGCCGTCGGCCTGGGCGTCGACGGAGCCGCATCCAACGAGGCGTGCGCGCTGTTGGAGGAGGCGCGACACGCGCTGCTGTTCGCCCGGGCCCGCGGAGGACCCCGGGCATTGACCGTCCGGGACGCGCTGGACATGGCCACCATGGGCGGCGCCCGGGTGCTCGGCCGGGCCGACGAGATCGGCTCGCTCGAGGTCGGCAAGCTGGCCGACATCGCCGTGTGGCGACTGGACACGCTGCCGCACATCGACATCGTCGATCCGATCGCCGCTCTGGTGCTCGGGGCGCCACCCCCGCTTGAACTGCTGCTGGTCGGTGGCCGTCCAGTGGTCGAGCAGGGGCGGCTGACCACGGTCGACACGGACAGTTACGCCACGACAGTGCGGGACGCCAGCCGGACCCTGCTTGCCCGTGCCGGGCTGTGAATCTGCTGGAACCACCACCCCCGCACGGGGCTATCGTCGCGGGGAGAGGGAGTCAATGAAGATGGAACCTCACGTCGTCGTCAACGGCCGCGCCCGCGCACTCGGCGCGGTCGGCGGTCACACCACGCTGCTGGAATGGCTCCGATCGACCGGTTACACCGGCTGCAAGGAGGGCTGTGCGGAGGGCGAGTGCGGCGCCTGCGCCGTGCTGGTCGCCCGTCCGGACGGCCTGGACGCGAACTCAGGGACGCAGTGGACCGCGATCAACGCCTGCCTGGTGCCGGCCGCCGGATTCGACGCCCAGGAGGTCGTCACCTCCGAGGGCCTTGGCGAGCCGGCCAGGATGCACCCGGTGCAGGAGCAGATGGCCGTCCGCGGCGGATCCCAGTGCGGCTACTGCACACCGGGTTTCATCTGCTCGATGGCCGCCGAGTACTACCGGGCGGACCGCTCGCCGACCGGCCGGGTCGAGGATGACCCGGCGGCCGGCAACGGCGGTCGCGCCGCGGCCGATCCGGACGCTCCCGGGCAGGCTGCCGACCACGAACACGGGCCGAACGGCTTCGACCTGCACGCGCTGAGCGGGAACCTGTGCCGCTGCACCGGGTATCGCCCGATCCGGGACGCGGCTTATGCGCTGGGCTCGCCGGGCGACTCGGACACCCTGGCCCGGCGTCGAGCCGAGCCGGCGCCGGCCCCCGCCCCGACCGTCATTACGGCCGGCGGTACCGCGTACCGGCGACCCGCCGACCTGGCGCAGGCGTTGGATCTGCTGGCCGAGCATCCGGACGCTCGGCTGGTGGCCGGGTCCACCGACTGGGGGGTCGAGCTGAACATCCGCCACATCCGGGCCGACCTGACCATCGCCCTGGACCGGGTCGAAGAGTTGCGCACCTTCTCCTTCGGCCCGGATCGGATCGACATCGGGGCCGCACTGACCCTGTCGGAGGCGGAACGACTGCTGGACGGGCGGGTCCCCCTGCTGGCGGAACTGTTCCCGCAGTTCGCGTCCCGCCTCATCCGCAACGGTGCGACGCTGGGCGGCAATCTGGGCACCGGCTCGCCGATCGGCGACTGCCCGCCCGCGCTGCTGGCCCTGGACGCGTCCCTGGTCCTCGCGTCGGCGGGCGGCGAACGGACGGTGTCGCTGTCGGACTACTTCACCGGCTACCGGCAGACGGTCAAACGTCCGGACGAGCTGATCAAGACGATCCGGGTGCCCCGGCCGATCGCCCCGGTGGCCGCGTTCCACAAGATCGCCAAGCGCCGGTTCGACGACATCTCCAGTGTGGCCATTGCCTTCGCGCTCCGACTGGAAGGGGGCGGCGCGGTGGGTACGGTGGCCGACATCAAGATCGGGCTCGGCGGGGTGGCGGCCATGCCGATCCGGGCGACCGCGACCGAGGCCGCCTTGATCGGCCGGCCCTGGACGCCGAAGGTGGTGGCCGAGGCTGCCCGGATTCTGGCCGACGAGGGCACTCCGATCAACGACCACCGGGCCAGCGCGGCCTACCGATCGGCGATGCTCGGCACGTCCTTGCGCAAGTTCCATGCCCAGAACCTGAAGGCAGGTGCATCAGTATGAGCGAGATTCATCGAGCGAACAATCAACACCGTCGTGCCGGCGCCCATCTCCGGGCGACCGAACTCGCGAGGTGCCCGGGGAGGGCGGCGGCATGAGCAACGCTCACGGTCCGCTGGCCGACCGGCCGAACAACCCCAAGGTCGGGCTGGCCATCGCGCACGAGGCCGCCGCACAGCACGTTACCGGCCGGGCGCTGTACACCGACGACCTGATCCACCGCACCCCGCACCTGCTGCACGCGTGGCCGCTGCAGGCGCCGCACGCGCACGCGCTCGTGACGAAGCTGGACGTCACTCCCGCCTACGACGTGCCCGGCGTGGTCCGGGTGCTGACCGCGCGGGACGTGCCCGGAGTGAACGACGCCGGCATCAAGCACGACGAGCCGCTGTTCCCGAACGAGGTGATGTTCTACGGGCACGCCGTCTGCTACGTGCTCGGCGAGACCGAGGACGCGGCCCGGCTGGGTGCGGAAGCCATCGTCGTCGAGTACGAGCCGCTGCCGTCGCTGATGACGATCACCGAAGCGATCGCGGCCGAGAACTTCCAAGGCCACCCCCGCACGGTGAGCCGCGGCGACGCCGACGCGGCCATGGCCGCGAGCGTCCACCGGTTCACCGGGGAGTTCGAGTTCGGCGCGCAGGAGCACTTCTACCTGGAGACCAACGCGGCGCTGGCCCTGGTCGACGAGTCCGGGCAGATCTTCGTGCAGTCCAGCACCCAGCACCCGTCGGAGACCCAGGAGATCGTCGCGCACGTCCTGGGACTGCACAGCCACGAGGTGACCGTGCAGTGCCTTCGGCTGGGCGGCGGGTTCGGCGGCAAGGAGATGCAGCCGCACGGGTTCGCGGCGGTCGCCGCGCTGGGCGCGACGATCACCGGGCGGCCGGTACTGCTGCGGCTCAACAGGACCCAGGACATCACGATGACCGGCAAGCGGCACCCGTTCCACGCCACCTGGGAGGTCGGGTTCGACGCCGACCTTCGCATCCGGGCGCTGACGGCGACGCTGACCAGCGACGGCGGGTGGAGCCTGGACCTGTCCGAGCCGGTGCTGGCCCGGGCCCTGTGCCACATCGACAACGCCTACTGGATCCCGGATATCGAGGTGCACGGGCGGATTGCCAAGACCAACAAGACGTCCCAGACCGCGTTCCGCGGATTTGGCGGCCCGCAGGGCATGATCGTCATCGAGGACATCCTGGGCCGCTGCGCTCCGCAGTTGGGGGTGGCGCCGGAGGAGCTGCGGCGCCGCAACTTCTACTCCCCGGGCCAGCCCACCCCGTACGGGCAGCCGGTGCGGCACGCCGAGCGACTCGAGGCGATCTGGGACATCCTCGAGGACAAGGCCGATGTCGCGGCCCGGCAGGCGCGGATCGTCGAGTTCAACTCCACCCACACCGATACCAAGCGGGCGCTGGCGATGACGCCGGTCAAGTTCGGCATCTCGTTCAACCTGACCGCGTTCAACCAGGCCGGCGCACTGGTGCACGTGTACAAGGACGGCTCGGTGTTGATCAATCACGGCGGCGTGGAGATGGGACAAGGCCTGCACACCAAGATGATCCAGGTGGCGGCGACCGCTCTCGGCGTACCGCTGGACTTCGTGCGGCTGGCCCCGACGCGGACCGACAAGGTGCCGAACACCTCCGCCACCGCGGCCAGCTCCGGCGCGGACATCAACGGCGGCGCGGTGAAGAACGCCTGCGACCAGATCCGGGAGCGGCTGGCCCGGGTGGCCGCCGGCCAGCTCGGCATCCACCCGGACGACGTCCGGTTCGTCGACGGCCAAGTCACCGGGGTTGGTTTTCACGACAAGGAGGTCACCTGGGCGCAGCTGTGCCACGACGCGTACTACCAGCGGGTGCAGCTGTGGGCGGCCGGCTTCTACCGGACCGCCGGGTTGCACTGGGACGCCAATCGGATGCAGGGCGAGCCGTTCAAGTACTTCGCATACGGGGCCGCGTGCGCGGAGGTCGAGGTGGACGGGTTCACCGGGGCGTACCGGCTGCTGCGGGCGGACATCGTGCACGACGTGGGTGACAGCCTGTCCCCGCTCATCGACGTCGGCCAGATCGAGGGTGGGTTCGTGCAGGGCACCGGTTGGCTGACCCTGGAGGAGCTGCGCTGGGACACCAGCGACGGGCCCCACCGGGGCCGGCTGAACACGCAGGCGGCCAGCACCTACAAGATTCCCAGCTTCTCGGAGATGCCCGAGGAGTTCCACGTGCACCTGTTCGAGCGGGCCACCGAGTCCGGTGTGGTGTACGGGTCGAAGGCGGTCGGCGAGCCGCCGCTGATGGAGGCGTTCGCGGTCCGGGAGGCACTGCGGGCCGCGGTCGGTGCGTTCGGGCCGGCGGGGTACTCGGTCGACCTGGGCAGCCCGGCCACCCCCGAGGCGGTGTATTGGGCGATCGAGGCGGCCCGCGCGGCCGGCACTATGGCACCGACGACCCAGTCGGCGGAGTTGGCGGGCGTCTGATGGACTGGTTGGACGCCCTCACGCAACTGCGGCGGGAGGGCTCACCCGCCGTGCTGGTCACGGTCATCAAGGTCCGCGGCCACGCCCCCCGCGAGGCCGGCGCGAAAATGGTCGTCGGCTCGCAGCACTGCTGGGGCAGCGTCGGCGGCGGCAACCTCGAGGAGTCGGCGATCCGCCGGGCCCGCGAGTTGATCGCGTCCGGAAGCGGCGAGCCCGAGACGCAAATCGCCCGGCTCAACGAACACGCCCGGAACCGGCACGGCCGCCAATGTTGCGGAGGAGAGGTGACGCTCGTGCTGGAGCCGATGCCCGCCCGGCCCACCGTCGCGATCTTCGGGATGGGTCACGTCGGCTACGAGCTGGCTCGGATCCTGTCCCGGCTGGAGCTGCGACTCGAATTGGTTGACTCCCGCGCCGATCAACTCGAACCGCTCCGGCTGGCCGAGATCACCGACGGCGCAGCCGACGTCACGGCGCATCACCTGCTGCTCGGCGAGCAGGTGCTGGAACGGCTTCCCCGCGGCGCGCACGTGCTGATCATGAGCCACGACCACGCCGAGGATTTCGCGTTGTGCGACGCCGCGCTGCGCCTGCCTTCCTTGGGCACCATTGGGTTGATCGGGTCGTCCGCCAAGTGGTCCGGATTCCGTCGACGGCTCGCCGAGACCGGTCATCCGGCCGATGTGATCGACCGGATCCGTTGTCCCATCGGCCTTCCCACGATCGCTGGCAAGCTGCCGGCGGTCATCGCGGTGTCCGTCGCCGCATCGCTGCTGCAGACCATGCAACAGCCCACCTCACCGGCCGTCACGGCATCGCCGGCCGGCGACCCCAGCGGAGTTCCTTCGTGACCCTGTACCGCGCCACCATCGTCGACACGCCCGGCGACCCGTTCGCCGGCGATCCCGCGGACGCCCTGGCGGTCGACTCGGACGGTGGCATTCTTGTTCGTGACGGTGTGATCATCGCCCGCGGCTCGTTCGCGACCCTGCGCGCCGGACACCCGGACGAACCGCTCGTCGAGCTGACCGGCGGGCTGTTGCTGCCGGGTTTCGTGGACACCCACGTGCACTACCCGCAGATGCGGGCTATCGGCGGGCTGGGCATGCCGCTGCTGGACTGGCTTGAGAAATGCGCGCTGCCTGAGGAGAGCCGGTTGGCCGACGTCGAGTATGCGACCGGGGTGGCGCAGGAGTTCGTCGGCGAACTCGTTGCGCACGGTACGACAACCGCGTTGGCGTTCGGTGCGCACTTCGAGTCGGCGATGGACATCCTTTTCGCCGCCGGGCAGGACGCAGGACTGAACCTGACCACCGGCCTGGTGCTGTCCGACCGGATCCTGCGGGACGATCTGCTGTGCACCCCGGCCGAGGCACTGGCCGCATCCCAGGCGCTGATCGACCGATGGCACGGCAAGGGACGGCTCAGATACGCGGTGACGCCACGGTTCTCGCTGTCCACGTCGGACGAAATGCTCGACGTTTGCCGGGAACTGCTCGGCTCG
>DATDBV010000258.1:0-3469 GCA_036524715.1 Nakamurella sp.
GGTCGCGGCAGTTCTGCGGGCGCAGCCCCGGCGGTGGTGGCGCGGGGCCGGGTGGCTCATCGACCATCCGCCGCTGGGCTGGCTCGCCGCCGCGGCCTACGCGCTGGTGGCCCGGTTCCGCCATCGGCTCCCCGGCGGCACGGCCCAGTGTCGGGTGCCCGCCGACCCCCAGGCTGATCCCCGGTCGGCGGACGGGCCGTTGTCGGGTTGACCTGGTCAACGAGGCAGCAGCTCGAACACCGGGTGCAGGTGCGCCTCGGCGACGAACTCCTCGACGGGGGCGGCCTTGCCCGCGTAGAAGTAGGGCGCGGTCGCGGAGGCGAAGGCGAGGTACTCCTTCAACACCGGCCCGGCCTCCGCCGGCCCCACTTCGATGACGCGGTGGGCGGTGACCCGGGAGCCCCGCCGGAGGGTGACCATGCCGGCGTCCCGGGCGTTGTGCACCCAGGAGACCGGGCCGTACGGGGCCACCAGCCATCGCCGGCCATCGTCGTGTTCGACGAGGGTGACCGGGGTCCGGTGCAGCCGACCCGTGCGGCGGCCGCGGGTGGTCATCACGTACGAGTGCGGCACCACCCCGGCGTCGATGAGCACGCTCACCACCGGGTTCCCGTAGCGATGCGTCCGGGTGACCGTGAATTCGCGGGGCAACCGGGTGGGCCGGGCCGGACCGGTCATGGCGTCAGGCCGGGACGGCGTCCGCGGCTCGCTCCATGTCGGCGATGACGAGCTTGCGCATCTGCAGCATCGCCTGCATGGCCCGGTTGGCCCGGTCGGGGTCCGGGTCCTGCAGCAGCTCGTACAGCCGGGTGGGTACCACCTGCCAGGACAGGCCGAACCTGTCCTTGATCCAGCCGCATTGGCTCTCCTCCCCGCCCTCGGACAGTTTCGTCCAATAGTGGTCCACCTCGTCCTGATCGGCACACATGATCTGGAAGGAGATGGCCTCGGAGAAGGTGAACTGCGGCCCGCCGTTGAGGCCCGTGTACTTCGTGCCGTCCAGAGTGAACTCGACGGTCAGGACGGACCCCTCGGTGCCGAGGGTGTCCGGGCCGTACCGGGTGATGCCGTCGATGGTCGAGTTCGGGAAGACCTGCGTGTACAGCTGGGCGGCCTGTTCGGCCTGGCCGTCGAACCACAGGCAGGGGATCTGCGCGGGCATGATTGGCTCCTTTCTGCTGTTGATCATGCAAGAAGTGTTGATATCGGGGACCGATAGCAACACCTTCTGCATGATCAACTCCAATGGGGGGGAGGGGGTGGGATGGGATGGGGCAGGGGTCAGGCGCCGAAGCGGCTGCGGGCGTCGTGGGGGATGAGCGGTTTGTCGGCCCGGGCCTTGATCTGCTGCACCGCCCAGGTGTTGCCGTCCGGGTCGGCGAAGCCGAAGAACGTGCCGCCGTCCCGCTCGTCGAACACGGTGATCTCGTCGCACGCCACACCCCGCCCGATCAGTTCGGCCCGGGCGGCGGCGGCGTCGGACACCACGAGCTGCAGGCCCCGCATCGAACCCGGCGCCATCTCGCGCTGCGCGGGCAGGTCGCCGACGACGATGGAGCAGCCGGATGCGGGAGGGGTGAGCTGGGCGACATGCATGTGCTCGTTGCGGGTGTCGTGGTCGAGCGCGAAACCGACCTTGTCGCGGTAGAACTCGATCGCCTGGTCGAGGTCGGCGACCGGGAGCAGAACAACCTCGAGGGTCCAGTCCATGATGAATTCCTTCCTCCTGCGAGGCGATCAGAGGTCGGCGGCAAGCTTTTCCAGCCGCGCGTAACCCTCGACCACCCCGGTCTCCATGTCGCTGGCCACCATGCCGTCGCGGGATTCGACCGTCGGGTACACGCTGTGGATGGACAGCCGGGCCCGCCCGTCCCCGAGGTCGGTGAACGTCAACGATTCCAGGGCGACCACGTCCGGGTAGCCGTCGAACTCGAAGGTCTGGATGGCGAAGTCGTTCTCGCGGACCACGTGGAACACGCCGCGGAAGCCGTACTCGCCGCCCTGCCCGTCCCTGTGGATGTACCGGTAGCTACCGCCGCTGGTGAAGTCCCACCGCTCGATGTCCATCTCGTACCCGTTGGGGCCGAGCCACTGCTTGACCAGGTCGGGTTCGGCGTGGGCGCGGAACAGTGCGGCGACTGGGGCGTCGAACTCGCGCACGATGTCGATGAAGGGCACCCCTTCGGCCGCGGTGATGGTGACCGGATTGGTCCCTGAGTTCGTCATGACGGTTCCTACCTCTCGGTGTCGGATCGCGCGAGGAGCGCGTCCAGGTTGCGGAACTGCTGTTCGTGGATCAGCCGGTATCGGTCGATCCAGGCGGTGAGCGACTCGAGCTGGGCGGCATTCAGGTGCACGGGCCGGCGTTGCGCGTCCCGGCTGCGGGTGACCAGTCCCGCCTGCTCGAGCACCTGAATGTGCTTCGAGATCGCCTGCTTGGTGATCTCGAAGGGCTCAGCCAATTCGTTGACCGTCGCCGGACCCCGGCTCAGCCGGGCGATCATCCTCCTTCTGACCGGATCGGCCAGCGCCATGAAGGCCCGGTCCAGCCGGTCATCGGAGGATGGGTCGACGATCACTAATCAACCCTTCCATTTATCAACCAATTGGTTGACTACAAGCTAGACCCGCGTTGTGCTGCGTGTCAACACCCAATTCCCCGAAGATCCGGAGTGGCGAACGACGCATCTCACGTTCCGCCGTGCAGCGGTGGGTCCGGTGCGCGACGATCGTCGAAGGGCAAGGCGGCGTCCACATGGAGCAGACGATGATCATCGGAGCGCACGCACTGCTGTTCAGCTCGGAGGCGGACGCCGACCGGGCCTTCCTGCGGGACGTGCTCGGCACCCGCTCGGTGGATGCCGGCGGCGGCTGGCTGATCCTGGCGCTGCCCCCGGCGGAGCTGGCGGTGCACCCGACCGACGGGCCGCCGCATCACGAGCTCTACCTCATGTGCGACGACATTCGCGCCACCATCGAGGATCTCACCGCGCGGGGAGCGCGGGTGGAAGGTGACGTCAGCGATCAGGGCTGGGGCCTGCTGGTCACCGTCCGGTTGCCGAGCGGTGCACCGCTGGGCGTGTACGAGCCGCGCCATCCGGTCGCCTTCCGGACGCCCGGGTGAGGTACCGCCAGTGGGCCGTGGCGCTCGCCGCGTGGCCCGACCCGCGGCATCGGGATCGACACGACCAGCCCGGTTGAGCAGGTGCCCGGGGAAGATCCGGTTGCGTCAGGCGACCCGATATTCCCCGGACCGGGGTCCGCGCAGGTGCCTCCGCCGGTGGGATCGCGTTGGTGCCCGGGAGGCGTAACGGTCAGCCACCCTGGAAGCCGGGGAACCTGCCCGGGTGGCGCCACAGGCGCCGGCGGCCAAGGATGTCCCGGATCTCCGCGGTGACGCCGTCCGGATAGCGGTCGAGGGCGGCGCCCAGATCGAGGCAGTCAGCCTCGCTGCGGTAGTCCGCGAGTT